>NZ_JBEZUT010000130.1:0-22501 GCF_040636595.1 Kitasatospora sp. NPDC036755 | reverse complement strand
TGTTCCCGCGGAGCAGGCCCTCTGGGACGCGGTGCGGATCGCGGCCGTCGGTGCCTGGCGCAGCGGCGGGCGGCACGCCCTGGTGCACGGCGGCGTGGGGTACTGCCAGGGGCCCGACGAGCGGGTGCCCGCGCGAGCGCTTCGCAGCCTGCCCCTTCCCGGGGTCGGTGTGGTGGTCGAGGACGGCTCGCAGATCCGGCTGTTCCTCGCCTACCTCGACCAACCCGTTGGTCAGGACGGTGGTGAGCTGATCCTCTTGGGCGACGAGGGCGAGCGGGACTGCGGCTTCCGGGACCTCACCAGGGCCAGCCTTCTGCTCGCCGACGACCTGAGCCTCACCGACGCGGTGAAGGCCACCAACCGGTACTACGACGAGGTGGAACGGGCAGAGGGGGGGATGCCTCCGCAACCGGACGAAGCCGCGTTCGTCCAGCAGGCCGCGTTCATGGGGTGGTTCACGGGCTTGCTGTCCGCCGCGAGCGCTCCCGACGCCGCGTTCGACACGGGCGCTGTCGCCGGCCGCAGGCCCACCACGTCGTGGCCTCCCACCCCCGGACTGCTGCCCGAGCTGGTGCTGTGGCAGATGCGCCGCGGCGAGGAGGAGTAGCCTGGTCAGGCCAACGGCAGGACGCCCGCGGGGCGACCATCTTCCGCCCAGTCCTCACCGGAGCACCGGCGAGCGCGTCACCCGCCCCCCAGATCCAGAGCGCGGCCGACCCGGGGTCGGCCGCTTACGGCAAGGGCTGCTCCAGGGGCCAGCCGTCGCGCAGCAGCGGGAAGGCGGTCTCGGGATCCTCCAGGACGCCTCCGCCGTCGAGACCGGGGCGAAGCGCGGAGTCGGTGAACAGGACGCCGAAATAGGCGCTGCCCCCGGCGCCGGACCAGGACCAGGTCGGGTCCACAGCCACTCCCTCCGCGGTCGTGCACCAGCCGTGCGCGAACGGGGTTCCGGCGTGTACGGAGACCGCCCAGCCCTCCGTGTAGACCAGGGATGGGTGCGCCAGTTCGGTACGCCGCGCGTTGGCGTAGCAGTGCCGTTCCGGCATGGGGCCGACTCCGGACGGCAGCGCCGCCGGAGTGCACCACTGGCCATGGGCGAGCAGGAAGTCGTACACCGACCGGTACGTCCAGTCGACGGTGCCCCATCGATCGAACGACCGTTCCAGTTCGGCCTGCTGCCGTATGAAGCCGATCAGCATCCGTTCGGCCGGGGTGAGCGTCATGACGGGCAGGCTAGCGCTCACCTTGCTCTCGGGCCCGCCGCCGGCGCGGACCGAGCCGAGACTCCCGGCTGCCGTCCTGCGGTGCCGCGCGGTGTCCCGTCTCCCGAACGACGCGGTGACGGTGTCGCGCCCGCCGGTCGCGTGCACGCGGGCCACACTGCTGGACCCCGAACACGCCCTCGGTGCCCTGGCTGTCGTGCCGGCAGCCAGCCGACGCCGGTCGCCCGACCACAGGCGAAGTCCGTGACGGCCGTGCCCTGACCACCCTAGGCTGGGCAGGTGACCTGGACGTTCCCCACGAGCCGCGTCAGCCACGACGGCGCCGGCACCGTGATGTTGGAGACCTGCCACCGCGTCAGCGACTACACCACCGTCGCCAGGAGACGCGGCCAGGTGTTCTGGACCACCAGCAGCCCACTGCCCGACGGCGCAGCCGAGCTGGTCGTCCACTGCCCCGTGTGCATGGCGGACCGTGGCCTGACCGTCTCCGGGGCCTGGGGTGACCCGGCCCAGCTGACCTGCCTGTGCGGGCACTCCTGGACACCCCTGCTGCCTGGCCTGCCGCCCGAGCAGCTCCTGCGGAAGCTGATCCGCCTGGCAGTCGGAGAACCGTTCAACGGGATCCGCTACCGGCTGATCAAGGTCGGTGCGGCCGACGCCAACCCGACCCCGCTCCACGATGCCGTCGGCCCCATCGTCGTCGAGGCGGGGCGTGATCTCAACCGCGGGAAGTGGGTCTTCAGCGACTACGAGGGCCGTGTCGCCTCCGACCTGCTGGCACGGGCCGGCCTGCGGGTGTACTGGAGCCCTGAGGACCTGGCTGCCCTGTCCCAGCGGAGACGCACGGAGGAGGAGCAGCTGGCCAGGGTCGTCGACATGTACCGGGCGTTGGCAACGCGCAGCAGGTGGACGCGAAAGCGCCTGGGACGCTTCCTGAGACAGGCCGTGGAAGTAATGCGGCCGATCGATGTGCTGACCATGGACGACCTGGAGCCGGGTCCTACACGGTCTGGTGTGTCGCCGGTACTCGTAGACGCCCGCGAGGCGCTGGCGGCGGTCCACGGGGTCCTCGGCGCGGGCGCCACCGGCGATGTCGACTACTGACCGCCCAGTCCCCGGCTGGGACGGGCCCACCACCGAAGCCGTACGGCTAGGGTGGCGACGGTGACGTGGAGAATCCAGACCAGGCGCCTCGGACACGACGGCGCCGGCAACCTGCACGTGGTCATTCGCCATCACCCGCCGCACGGGACACCCTTCGAACTTCCGCGACTGTCCCCGCAGGCAGCCGAGCACCACCCGGCCGTGCAGTGCCCGACCTGCCGCCACGACCGCGATCTCACCATGGCCGGGCACTGGGGCGAGCCCGCGCTGCTGACCTGCCCGTGCGGGCATTCCTGGACGCCGTACCTGCCGCCGCTGTCCCCGCAGGCGCTGCTGCGCGAAGTCGTACGGCAAGCTCTGGATGCCGGTGCACTCACCTACCGGGAAGCCCGCACCGACCCCGACACCCTCGCGGCAACGCCGCGCCAGGACTCCGTCCGCGTCCCGCTCACCACGGCCTCGCGGTCCCTCAACCGCCGGACGTGGGTCTTCGACGACTACGAGATCGCCGTCGCTACCGACCTACTCGACAGACTCCGCCCCGATGACACGGAGACGGAAGCGGCGAGCAGCGCCGACCGGCTTCGCGCGCTCCACCGCCGCCTCGCCGCCCTCGCCGAGTACGCCGCCATGGCCAACGGCCCCCTCGGCGAGCTGCTGGACGCCTGCGGCACCGCCCTGCGCCCGGCCCGCGGGCTGACGGCCGACGACCTCGAACCCGGCCCCGTCCCGGGCAACCCGCCAGTGCTGCTGGACGCCGAACTCGCCCTCGGCACCCTGGTCACGGTGCTTCGCGCCGGATCCACGGGCGAAGTCGACTACTGACCGTCCGCTTCCCCGGGCCCGAGGTCCCAGGAGTTGCGACGCCACGACGGGGCCCGCCAGTCGATCAACCTGGCGGAGACGATCCGAGCGGTGCTGCCCGTGCCGTCCGGCGCGACCACCTGTACGGCACCGGCGTGCGGCAGCACCGCATCCGGCCTGTAGCGCCCACGCACCCGGCCGGGAGCGGGCTCGGTGAGGTCGAACCGGCGCAGCGCCGCCCACACAGCCCATTCCCGCAGGGCGATCCCCGCCCAGACGGCCTGGCCCTCCTCCGTGTCCAGATCGACCAGCAGCGGCGACCAGGACCGGTCCGGCCGGCGGAATCCGCGCTCCAGCAGCACCACGCACCGGCGCGGCGAGACGATGCCGACGACGTCCTCGATCAGCTTGTCGTGGAGAAGCCGCCCGAGGGCAAGCTCGACCGCATCGTCCTCCAGTCCCGGCAGGGAAGCCAGGAGCAGACCGTAGGCCGTGCTCTCGTGGAGAAGGTCGCAGGCCCCAGGGCCGGTCGCATACACACCGGTGTTGAGGACGTTGTCGTCACGGCTGTATGGCGGATCGATGTGATCGCGGTACAGCGACAGGCTGACGCGCGGGGGCGCGGAGGGCCCCCGGTCGTCCACCACGGCCCTGGCCCACGCTCCGGCACTGTCACCGAGCACGGCGCTCCCCGCCAACGCTGCCCCCAGTCCGCGGTCAGGGCGCTCCCGCAGCATCTCCGCCAGCACATGCCGGCGCGCACCGACCGCCGACGACCCAGAGGTCACTGCCTCACGGTGGCAGGCCAGCACGCGCCCCACCTGCCGGGCCGCCTCGGTCCCGTCTCCGACGGACACCGCCACCTCCTCCAGCGACGCCGTCACCAACGGTGCGCCGAACCCGAGCGGCGTTCGCGGGAAGCGGTGCAAGGCCTCCGCGAGCAGCCGCACGGCCTCCTCACGCCCCTGGACGCCACCGATCCGCCGCTCCGCCCAGGCCGTCAGGCACTCCGCCCACTCCCGATACTGGCCGAACCCGTCATCGGCGGCCAGCTGCCCGAACAACGCCTCCGGTTGCACGTCGGTCCTGTTCCTCTCCATCCGGCCCGGCCTCATACTGCTCAGTCCGAACACCGCGCCCGGAGCACCGTCCCCTCAGACGGGTCATCCGGCGCACGTTCACGCAGGCTACCGCGCGGCCGGCTCCGCTACTGCGGCCCAGTTCCCGTGATCACCGATCGGGAACTGCGTTACGCCGATCGCCCGTCGCTCGTTTCCACGATGTGATGGAGACAACAACTCCCGCCACCATCAGTTCATTTCACCGCGACGGCTACTGCGTGCTGCCCGGCTTCCTGGATGCAGGGCTGATCCGGCGCTGGCGCTCGCTGCTCGGCAGGCACATCGCCATCGCCCCGCCCGCACCTGACCACACCGGCTCCTACTTCCTGTGGCCGCCACTGGCCCAGGACACCGAGCTGCGGGACCTCTACGAGATCAGCGGGATCTCCGACGCAGTCCAGCCGTTCCTGCGCGTGGGGCTAGGCCTTCCGGCGCCGGAAGTCGCGCAGCTCGCCTTCACCCTGCCTCCACACCCCCACCGCCCCAGCGCCCCGCACATCGACGGCCTCACCCCCACCGAGGACGACGGCCGCCCAGGGACGTTCACCCTTCTCGCCGGCCTGCTGCTCACCGACCAGCGACAGCGCGACCGCGGCAACCTGTGGGTCTGGCCCGGCAGCCACCTTCACACCGCCGCCTGGCTCCGCGAACACGGAGCCGACGCGCTATACGACAGCGCCCCGTACCCGCCCGTGGAACTACCCGCCCCACTGCAGGTGACCGGCCCTGCCGGAAGCCTGCTCCTCGCGCACTACCTCCTCGCCCACAACATCGGCGGCCACTTCGGCACGGCCGACGACGAGCGCCGCGAGACCGTGTACTTCCGACTGCGAGCCACCGGCCACCGCAGACGCTGGCGTACGACCGTGACGGACCCGCTGTCAGAGTTCGCGCTGCCGGAACAGACGGGAGGCTCCGTCACGGGCGACGGGCGATGATCGCCTCCGTGCGGATCGTCTGCTCGAAGGTGCCCGCCGGGTCGAAGGCCAGCAGGGCGTCGCGGACGCCGTTCACGAACGCCTTCGTATCCGGGCCGAGTTGGCGCGGGCTGCTGTAGCTGCAGGGGAGCTGCAGGCTGGCCACCTCGTCCGCGGTTCGGACGACCGTCCGGTCCCAGTGTGCGGTCTCGATCTGGGAGAACGGGGAACGGGCCAGCACGCCCTGGTGACGCTCGGCCGGGTGGGTGTAGGTGCCGCGCCCGGCTCGGCGCTCTGGGCCGAGGTACCGGACCCGGGCCTCCCTGATCGTGTCCGACCAGGACGCCGGGGCAATGTCGCCCGGATTCCGCCGGAGGCCAGCACGATCGCGCCTCCGTTGTCGATGAAGGCATCCAGGTCCTGGGCGACGACGGCGCGGTCCATCCAATGGAAGGCGGCTCCTGCGGTCACCAGCCGGAGCGGCGCCAGGTCCATGCTGGCCAGTTGTGCCGCCTCGCCCAGGCGCCATTCGATGTTGGTCACGCTGTCGGCGGAGAGCGCTCGGGCCTCGGCGAGCATGCCCGGTTGCGGATCGACGGCGATCACCGAGTTCACCATGCGGGCCAGGGGCATTGCCACCGCTCCGGTGCCGGTGCCCAGGTCCAGTGCGCACCCGGCGCCGTCGAGACCGAGGTGCTCGGCGACGTGGGTGAACATCAGCTCGTCGTAGCCCGGCCTGTAGGCCGCGTAGTACGGTGCGGTGCCGTCGAACAGCTCGGCCGGCTCACTACTCGTATCCGCCACCCAGCCATCCTGCTACCGCCGACCTGGCCGCATTGGTCGGGCTCCGGCCCCTGGGAACGTGCTGGCAATCGCAGTGTCGTCCTCCCGGCAGCTACGCCTTCCGACGGCGGGCACGCTTCGGTGCGGGTACTTCCCTCCCGTTCCAGGCCGCCTGCAGGGCGGGCAGCAGATCAGCTCGTGTCAGGCCGAAGTCCTGGAAGCCAGTGCCGAACCCCGAATGCGGGAGGCCGAGTGCCGGCAACGGCTCCTCGCGGTCCTCCAGCTCCGAATCGGAGGTACTTAGATCGGCCTCCACGCACGAAGCAAGCTCCGGTCGGCCCAGGAGCGTGACCGCGTTGCGCAGGAACAGGGCGCACGTGTCGGCGTCGAACTTCTGGGTGCGCTCCCGCTCCAGAACCAATCCGATCAGACCGCTCTCACGCTCGCCAAGGAACAGACCGAGGACGGCCGGAACGCGCCCGACGAGCCAGGAGACCTCATTCGTGCGCAACCGTGCACAGGGAAGCGTCGTACGGAAAAGGTCGCGCATGTCCCAGCCGAGCTGCAGCTGATACTCGTGGAAGATCGCGACGATGTCGCCGGCGTTGGCCAGCAAGATCCCCTGGAGCATGTGTGACCATGCACGGCAAGCCTGTTCGAGCGCACTCTTGAGCTTTCGCGCCAGGTCGGGCGCGCGGTCGCCGACGCGCTCCAGTTCCCGGCGGAGCAGACCCTCGGTCGCCGCCGAGGGTTCATGGCCAGCGGCGACGTCCTCCAGCCACTCGGGAAGCAGGTTCTTGTTGGCGTAGGCGCGGCTGTCGTAGCCGACCGTGATCTCAGCGGCCGTGAACTCGTCGTCGATCACATCGAGGAACGCTGTGTACCGTTCCTGGTGCTGGCGCGGCGTCCTGCCGCCGAGCACCCATCTGGCCGCCAGCATTACCGGCAGGCGTTCCTCCGACATCGCGATGGCCTGCTCAACATCCGGCATGCAGTTCCTCTCGCCATCTCGCCTGCGCGAGATCAATGGGCGCCGGTGCGGACAACACTGCCTGTTGGAGGGATCGTCCCACGTCGAAGCCGGGATGCCCGGCAGCGCAGTGCCTACGCCACGTTCCGGGAGGTACGCGGGCGCAGGAAGTGGAGGAGGTCTTCGGTGATCACGCGGTAGTTGCCGCCGACCTCCACGACGGTGACCGGGTAGCGCCCCTCCCGAACCATGCGATAGCCAACCGTCCTGCCGAGCGAGAGCAGCTCGTTGGCCATCGACAACGGAATCGCTGGTGGGAGGGCAGCTAGAGCCTCCGGCGAGTACTTTCCCGACCGGGCAGTCCGGACTGCGTTCACGGCAACTTCCCTCCCAAGCGATGTTCTCTGTGCGAGAAACATCTATCACATCTGCCTTGGGCGAAGAAGATGACCGGTATATTCTTCTCTTGTGACAGAACCGAAGCAGCAATGGCCGGCCGCGCTCACGGCGCGGATCGCCCACACAGTCAAGACGCACCGGGCCCAACGCGGCATGACGACCGGCGACCTCTCAGCAGCCTGCGCGGCACGAGGCGTACCGATCGCCGCGAACACCATCACCAAGATCGAGAAGGGTCAGCGGGACTCGCTCAAGGTGGAGGAGGCCCTCGTTCTCGCCCACGCCCTCGATCTGCCCCTCGTGGCGCTGCTCATCCCACTGGAGAGCCAGATCAACGTCGATCTCCTGCCCGACGTGACCCTGTCCATCTGGGAGGCAGCGGCATGGGTAACCGGCGAAGACCACCTCGTCGAAGCGCCGCCGTCTGGGTCAGCACGAGCCGTACTCGCCGCCTTCCGCGAACACGACGTCGACGTCCGCACCGCGCTGATCTCCACCCGCGAAGCCCACAGCCGTCGCCTTCAGGCACGTCAAGCCCTCGGATCGGCCCGCTACGAACAGCTGGCCCGCCAGGCGGACGAACTCGACCGCATGGCCCACGAGGACTGCACGCGGCTCAAGGCCGTCCGAGACCAGATGCGGGCCGACAGGCTCCAGCTGCCGCCGCTGCCCTCCGCACTCGACTTCGTCAACTCGGCGAGACCTGCGTCGGCCGACAGCTAGCCGTTCGCACCTATTTCAATCAGCCCCGAGGATCACCGACATGCCCCAACCGTCCGCACAACCTTCGACTCTCGCCCCGCGCTCGGCGCCTAACACAGGGCATGCGGCGTGAGTGGCCTGCAGCCTGTCGGTGGAACCGCCGCAGAACACGGGGACGACACCACATCCGCTTCGGCCGTCGATCTGCTCCACAGCGGCTGGTACACCGCCGACGAGCTCGCGCCGCTCCTGAAGGTCGATCCGTCTACGCTCCGCCGCTGGCGCAACGCCAAGCCTCCTCAAGGCCCGCCCTTCGTCCGCCTCGCCAACCGCACCGTCGTCTACTCCATCCCCGACACGCAGGCATGGCTCTTCTCCCAACGAATAGCTCCCGCAGAACCGGAGGCTGCATAGCTTGGCTGATACCCCCATAACCGTCCCGATCGCAATCGACCTGACCGACGACATCGAGTTCCGCGCAGACCGGCGCCCCGAATTCCGCTACCGCGCACGCGTTCGCTGGTGGGATCCCAACGGCAGCGGACGGAAGTCGCTGTCCAATTCCGTCGCCTCCGACGACGAGGCGAAGGACTGGATCGACCGTCTTCGCAAGGCGGCCAAGCGCGGAATCGTTCCCTCGCTCTCGAACGTGACGTTGGCCGACTACGGCGACGAGAACTGGGACCTGGCCATGCGCGGCCTGGAGCCGAAGACCCTCGACCCCTACCGGGCCGGATGGAAGCTGCGCGTCGTCCCAACCATGGGCCACGTCCCGGTGGTGTCGATGACCAACGGGATCACCGACCGGGCCCTGAACGCCTGGATCTCCGACGAGGTCGGCAAGTCCTCCGTCAAGAACACCCTCGCGCCCCTTGTCCGGATCATGGAGCAGGCCCGCCGAGACGGCATCATCGACCTCAACCCCTGTCGGCTGACAGGCTGGCAGTCCTTGTACAAGCAGTACGAGGACGAGCTGGACAACCCGCGCGCCCTCGCCCTGCCCGACTGGGACACCCTCGACGCCTTGGCCGAGGCGCTTGTAGCCCGCTCCCACGGCAACTACCGGATCTGGGGCGACGTCGTCCGCTTCGCCGCCTGCACCGGCGCCCGTATCGGCGAGGTCTCCGGCGTCCGGGTCAAGGACATCAACCGCTTCGACTGGACCTGGGACCTGATCCGGCAGACCACGCCTGGCCCCGGCGGTCTGACCGACAAGGGCACCAAGGGCAAGCGCAAGCGCACCGTCCCGATCATCGAAGAGATCCGCGACATGGTGACCTGGCGGCTCACCGTCGTCGGACACGACCCGATGGCACGGCTGTTCACCGGCCCCCGCGGTGGCCGCATCAGCACCGCCGTGCTCCGTGACGCCACCCACTGGGACGAGGTCGTCACTGCGCTCGGCTACGCCTGGCTTCGCCGCCACGGCCTGCGGCACACCGGCCTCACCTGGCTCGCCGACGCCGGCGTGCGCCTGCACGTCCTCCAACGAATCGCCGGACACGGGCAGATTACAACGACCCAGCGGTACCTCCACCCTTCGCACGCTGACTACATCGAGGCTGGCAACAAGCTCAGCGCGCACCTCAGCGCGGGTCGCGAGGCCACGCCGGTCGAGCCTGAGCCCGCCGCCCCCGTTCGCCGCCTCTACGTCGTTCGTTGAACATCCGTGTTGGCGGGCACCCATCCGGTGGGTGCCCGCCAGCACCGCTGTCCCACGCATATGATCCCGGAGGCCACCAACCAGGCTGTCAAGACCTCGGAACAGAGCTTGAACCACGACAGTGCACCGTTCCAGGACTCCCTCGGCAGAACTCTCTCCGAACTGGCCCGCCGCGGCGTAACGCTGGGCCCCAACGGGGTGGCAGACGCCATCGAGCAGCAGGCCACTGCCCTCGCCAGGAGGCTCGGCATCAAGAAGCGAGAGGCGCTCGGCCGCATCGACCCCGCAGCGCTCGCCGCCGCCATCGCCTCCGCGGCCCAGGAGCGCGAACACGCCGACCTCACCGTGGGCGAGGGTCCATTCCCGCCCGTGGACAACCCCGAACTCGCGATGATCCTCGCCGGCGTGCCAGATGCCCTCGTGGAGAGTGGAGGCGATCTCTACTCCGTCATCCTCAACGTCGCGGTCAACGCCTGGATGGCCGGCCACCTGCACGGCGAAGACGGCTGCCCCGGCTGCGACTTCCGCGGTGACACCGGCCACGACTGGCAGGCCCGCATGGACACCCTCACCGCAGTCTCGCCGGACATCACGAAGGGTTCAACCGGGACGTCTGGACGAAGGCCCTGGAGAACACCGGCTACACCGTCACGCGCCGCTGAACCCCACGAAGGCGGAGCCTCCGGTCACAGGTACACCACGACCGGGCCCTCGGCCCACCCTGCGGCGAAGCTGCTGTCCCAGTCCAGCGGAGCTTCCTCGACGCAGTTCGGCAGCCCAGTGGGACCGAACTCAACGGCCCGGAAGGCCCATCAGGCACTCCCGGGCTGGCGGCCGTTCCGGATCAGGTGGGGTAGCCCGTGCGGCTGCGTTGCTGCATGCCCCGGAAGGCCGAGGCGGAACTGTCGAGGCGTTCCAGCGCGGTGGTGGCGAACGCCTGCACCAAGGCGTCGGGGTGGGACTTCAGCTTCTCCGCAGCCTCCCGGCGGGGGCGGATCACGGCGTCCAAGTCGGTGAACACGGCGTTCACCGCCGCCAACCCGTGCAGGATCAGCTCCTGGCTTTCAGGGGTCAGCCCAGCAACCAGGAGCTCTGGGACAACCTGTGCCCAGGTACTGCTCGACCAGGCCAGGTGAACCGCCTTCGCCGCTCGGCGGCGTGCGCTCGGCGGTCCGCCGGCCCACTCGACTAGTGCTCGCGACCAGGCGTCAGTGTCCTTGCCGATCGCAGTAAGCGTCTCGCACAGCACGTCTTCGACGGAGTCGTCGAGGGCGGTGGCCGGTGCTGTCGACCAGCGCTGCTCGAACGCGGCGGTGATCTCGTCACGCACCGCAATGTCGAGCCTCTCGAGGTGCTCCGTCCAGGAAGCCGGCAGGCGGCGACCTCCGAGGACATGTCCTGCCAGGACCTGGGCGAACCTCTCGGGCGACCGGCGGGCGATCTGGATCACTCCGTGGCTGATGAGGCCGAGGCTGTCGTTATTCAGGAGGCCGGTGGTGTCGGTGGTGAGCCCCCGCTCCAGCACGGCCACGCAAGCGTTCACCGCTTCGGGGTCCACCGGTGCATTGGAATGGAGCACCATCCCGATCGCCTCCAGTACCGCAGGAACCGTCTGAGCCGGCCCCTGGATGCCCATCAGGGCCAGGCGTCCAAGGCGGTCCTCGGCTGATCTCGTGCAGTGCCACGCATGCCGGGCGACCTGTGTGCAGATGGCGGCCTGCTCAGCGGCCTCGGTTCCGGTTACCGCGTCCGCGAGAGCACGAAGGAGCTTCTCTTCCTGTTCAGGGTGGTCGTCCGCCATCGCGAGTGCGAGCCCCGCGAGCCTGGGGTCACCCGCATGTTCCGAAACCCACTGCCAGACCCGGTCCGTGTGCTGGGTCGCCAGGCCGGCCAGCAGCGCAGCATCTCCTGGCAGTGGCCCGCTAGCGATGCGGTCCAGGACGGGATCAGCGTCAGTCGCGCTCTCGCCTACCGCTGCGGCGAAGGCCGGGAGCACCTCGTGCGCCGTACCGAAGAAGGAGGGATCGGCGGCTTCTAGCAGGTCAATGGCCTGAGCGGTGGTCAGCTGACCGGCCAGCGTGACGGCCGTGGACTTCTGGGTTGCGACGTCCTCGGCCCAGGTGGCGGTGAAGGTGTTGGGCGGCTGAACGACGAGGAGGTGCAAGAGCCCCGGGTCGCTGAGTGCCGCCACGGCGATGGGCTCGCCGTTGGCTGCAGCTCCTGCCAGGTCGGTCCGGCGGGTGCCTGTTCCGAGCGCGGCCTCGACCGCCCGTCGCCGTACGGACAGCGGAAGGTCCGTCCACCGCGCGGCGATCTTCTCGGCAAACCTCGAGGCGGCCCCCATCAGGATCTGCTCGGCGTGCGCGGGCAGCGTCTGGTGATGGTTGCCGGGCAGGCCGCGGCCCGCGGCCTGCCGCAGCTGCTCGGGTACGGCGACCAGCGCGTTGAGGAGGTTCAGGTGCTCGGGCTGGTGCAGGGCCGATTCGGCGAGCAGCGGTTTGAGTAGATCGAGGGCCTGGTCGAGCTGGTCCCGAGTCTCCGGAAGGTCGGGAAGCGTAGCGGTGCTGATGTTGAGGGTCCTCGCGTGCTCGGGCGTGGCGTGCCGCACGAGTTCGACAGTGATCTCCAGGTAGGGCTGCAGGGCTGCGAGGAGGACTCGGGCGACGGACTCGGGGCCCCGCTTGGCCGCGTCTTCGGGGTCGAGCCCCATGGGCGGTTCTGCGGTGCGGTCCCGGACCCAGCGCGAGATCGCGCCGAGCAGGGCGCCTCGGCGTCCCATCAGTGCCTGTCCAATGTGCTGGCCGCTCGGACCGGTCCATGTACGGAATACGCGCAACAGGCCGTCCGGCTGGTGGCCGCCGAAGACGGGCCGGGCGGCATCCATCAGCCAGGCAATGTCCAGCACGGATGCCACCGCCGCCGGGGCGGTCTCGGGGTTGGTGCGTCCTGCCAGCCGGGCGAACTCCTGACACATGCGGTCCAGTTCGAACCGGTAGTAGGCGACCGCGTCAGTGTCTCCCCAGAGCTGCTCGGAGGCCGGCACAGGCCACTGTCGGACCAGCCGTTCGGTGAGCTGCACGAGAAGTGTCGGATCAGCGGGGGCGGCCTGGGAGGCGAGGCGGACAACGCTGGTCCAGTGGCCAAGGTGGGCGTCTTCGGGGAGCAGGCCGAGGACGAAGGCGGTGATCGCCGAAGCGGCGGCCCGGTTGCCGCTGTCGCGGGCGGCTGCGGCCAGCACCCCGATCTGCGGATCGAGGCGCCGAGTCGCGGCATCCAGGGCGTCCGCGTGCTCCTGCACGGTCATCTCCGGGGTGAGGCCCGAGTGGGCGGCCAGGCAGCGCAGGGCGGCTTCCGGGTTCAGCCGGACCTTGGCCCCCGAGGTGAGGGCGTCGGCCAGGACAACGGCAGCGGCAAGGTCGGGGCGGAAGGTGTAGGGCGGCGTGTCCACCAGCCCGGCGTCGGCGAGGTCGTCCAGGAGCCGGTCGAGCCGATCGGGCTCGGACGGCAAACTGGAGACCGCGCCGTGGAGAGCAGCGAGGTCCTGACCTCCGTGGTGCCCTGCCAGGTCGCCGGCCTTGGTCAGCAGAGCGAGAGCGACCGCGACAGTCCAGTGCAAGCCAGGGTCGTCCAGCGCCCGGAGCCTGTCGGCGACCAGCTCCCGCAGGAGGCTGGAGGCGTCGCTCCAGTCGAACTTCCCGTTGGACAGGGCCACTTGGCAGGCGGCGTGGGCGAGCAGGGGATTGCCGCCGGCCAGGCCGATGACGGCCGTGCGGAACTCCTCCCGCTGAATCCCGTGGTCCGTGATGATCATGTCGATCTCCGGACGGTCCAGGCGGCGAAGCACGACCGGGATGCCGGCCTGGCGCTCGGCTCCGGCGGCGTAGAGCGTCCGCTCGCGCTGGCCCGGGCGAACGATGAGGACCAGCCGGACTCGGTCGAACCGCTGGTCGGCAAGCATCGCGGCCACCGCGGACAGGCTTTCGCTGCGATGGGCGTCGTCGATCACGAGGATCAGCGGAGCGTCCAACCCCACCTCTGTGAGCGAGTCCAGCGTGAAGGGAGCCCCAGTAGGGACGACCAGGGTCGTGGCGACGGACCGGGCCGCCTCGATCACGATCCTGGTCTTCCCGGAGCCGCCGGGGCCCTCCGCCACGACCACCCGGCCCCCTGAAGACTCCGGGGCGAGCTGGGCGCGGAGCTGACTCTGGATCTCGGCAGCGCCGCGGAGCTCAGCGGCCATCCCGGGCACCGTGCGGGAGAGCCGATCCAGGTACACCTCCGCAGTGGCCAGGGCCCTGGGCTGACGCGGACGGACCCCCAGCTCGGCCTCGGCCACCCAGCGCAGGTCGTCCGACTCCAGCTCGACGACGAGATCGCTGAGGTCAAAGATCTCCAGGTCCACCCCGAAGTCGTCCTTCGCCCGCTTCCGCTGCTTCGCCTTCGCGATGTCGTTCGTCGAGCGGTTCATCACGAAGATGGCCGGCGCGGTACGTCCGTGCTGCTTGTGCTTCTCCAGCTCGATGGTGAGCTTCGTGGTCCACGTGCCCTGCATGCTGACCCACAGGGCCAGGTCGATCTCGTCCTCGAACAAGGGGCGATCGTAGCCGTCGAGGCCGGTGTCACTGGTGGCGCTGGTGAGGCGGAGATTCGGGTAGCGCCTCCGGAGCACCCGCAGGGCCACCCGCTCCAGGGCACGATCGTCCGTGAGCTGTTCCAGCGCCATCTTTGCGGTTTCGTACAGCACCCCTCGCCCCTCCGCCTCACTGAGACCTGCGCGGGACCATTCTCCTCCACCTCGCCGCCGGACCGGTAAGGCTCCATCGGGGTGAGCCCGGCGCCGAAGGCCGGCCATGACGTGCCCGGTCCGCCCGGCCGCAGGGGGAAGTGCCCCTGCAGCCTGTGCTTGTGGGGTGTCAACAATGGTGCGCAGCGGCACCGGTGAACCCGGATGGTGGTTGAAGCACGGTTCCGGCCCGTTTGGGGCCTGCGTCGAATTTGCTACAGCGTCGGCGGTCAGGGAGCTGGCTGGCGATTGATCAGGGGCACTGCTCCGGAACGTCCGGGATTCGTCACGGCACGGTTGGAACCGAGGTGAGGGAATTCCGGCGTGGGCACTCCACGCGACCCATTCCTGCGGCTATTCTGGCCGGGAAGGGACAGGTGGGTCTTCGACCGGCTGGTCCCCGGGGCAGCTCCTCGAGGTCCGCTCGGAAGGTGCTGGTCCCCAGCTGGTCCCCAGCAAGATCTTTTAGGGGTGTTCGCAGGTGGCTCGTTTCGCTGACGGGGCGTCATGCGAAAGGCCGCTGACCTGGGATTTCTCCCGGCCAACGGCCTTTCCGACTCACGTCGGGACGACAGGATTTGAACCTGCGACCCCTTGACCCCCAGTCAAGTGCGCTACCAAGCTGCGCCACGTCCCGTGGTCTCGGTGCCTGCAGCGGGGCCTGGGGGGCTCTGCTGTGGGCTTCTCGACCTTGTCTCCGGTTGTCCCGGCGACGTGGAAAACAATACAGCACGTCGGGGGGTGCTCGCTGCCAGGTTCTGGGGGCGGGTGGGTCAGGGGGTGGGGTGGCGGGCGTCGTAGGTGAGGAAGGCGGGGCGGCGGGCGGCGAGGAGGAAGACCGCGGCGACGCAGGCGAGGCCGCCGGTGATCACGGAGGTGGCGGGGTTGGTGAGGGCGGCGACGCTGCCGGACTCGAAGTCCCCGAGGCGGGGGCCGCCGGCGACGACCACGATGAAGATCCCCTGGAGGCGGCCGCGCATCTCGTCCGGGGCCGCGACCTGCATCATCGTGTTGCGGAAGATCATGCTGACGGTGTCGGCGCAGCCCGCGACCGCGAGCAGCAGGAGGCCGAGCCAGAGGTTATGGAGGGCGCCGAAGGCCGCGATGGCGAGGCCCCAGGCGGTGACGGCGGCGAGGACGGCGACGCCCTGGCGGTGCACGCGGCCGACCCAGCCGGAGAAGAGCGCGCCGATCAGGGCGCCGACGGCCGGGGCGGAGACCAGCAGGCCGACGGTGCCGGCGTCGCCGCCGTAGAAGGTGACCGCGATGGCGGGGAAGAGGGCGCGCGGCATGCCGAAGACCATGGCGGCCAGGTCGGCGAGGAAGCTGGTGCGCAGGTTGGGCTGCTCGCGCAGGAAGCGGAGGCCGTCGAGGACGGAGGCGCGGCCCTTGCGCTCGCCGAGCGGCCGCATGGCGGGCAGGCGCCACATCGCGTAGAGGGTGGCGGTGAAGGCGACGGTGTCGACCAGATAGGCGGCTTGGGCGCCGTACGCGCCGATGAGGACGCCGCCGAGCATCGGGCCGACGGTGAGGCCGAGGTTCATGCTGACGGTGTTCAGGGCGTTCGCCGCCGGGAGCTGGTGGCTGGGCACCAGGCGGGGGATCATCGCGGAGCGGGCGGGGGAGCTGATCGCGAAGAAGCCGGCCTGGACGGCGACGGCGGCGTAGAGGACGGCGACCAGGCCGAGGCCGGCCAGGGCCTGCGCGGCCAGGACGGCGGAGACGACGGCCAGGCCGGCCGAGCCGAGCAGGCCCAGCCGACGCCGGTCGACGGTGTCGGCGATGGCGCCGCCGTAGAGGCCGAAGGCGACCAGCGGAACGAGGGAGAAGATGCCGACGAGGCCGGTCGCGAAGGCCGAGCCGGTCAGGTCGTAGACCTGGACGGAGACGGCGACGGCCGTCATCTGCTGGCCTATGGAGGAGACGGCCTGCCCGGCCCAGAGCCGGCGGTAGTCGGGGTTCTCGCGCAGTGGGCTGAGGTCGGCGAACGCCCGCCGGTACCAGGGCGCGTCGGCGGCCGCCTCCGGCGCCGGTCCGTGCCCCGGCCCTGGGGCGGGATCCTGTTCGGGCTCCGCGGCGGTGGGCGGCGTGGAATGTTGATCCTTCGACATAATCCCCCATGCTCCGCCCCGCCCCCGGGCGGCCTCGCACCGGGGCCCCGGTCCTCGGTCCCGCCCCTGGTCCCCGCCGTGCTCTCCACGTCTGGCGTCGGCGCCGGCCTCGGCGCCGACCTCGAAACCCGCCCCGGAGCCGGGCACGGAGCCTGCCCGGCGAAGCCCCGGTCCCGTGCGCCCCGCTCCGGCTCCGGCTCCGGCTCCCGCTACCGGCCGAGCACCTGCTTCTCGCCGGCCTCCACCGCGAAGTCCAGCCGGTTGCCCGGCGGCGGGAACGGGCAGATGAAGTGCTCCGAGAAGGCGCACGGCGGCAGGTACGCCCGGTTGAGGTCGAGGACGGTGCGGCCCTCGGCGTCGGGCGCGGGCAGGGTGATGAAACGGAAGCGGTAGGTGTCGATGCCGCTGGTGGCGTCCGCGATCACCCCGCTGAGCCGGTCGCCCGACCGGCTCACGGTGAGGGTGCGGTGCTCACCCGCCACCGTGAAGGCGATCTGCCCGGAGACGGCCAGTGGGCGCTCCCGGCCGTCCGCGTTGGGGACCACGACCGACCGCGCGTCGTCGTCCGTGAACGGGGTGAAGACCGCGGGCACGGCCCACTCCGGCGCGTACGGGTAGGCGGAGATGCCGGCGAACGCGACCCGGCGGGGTGCGGCCGGGTCGAAGACCCGCAGAGCGAGCTCGCCCTCACGCTCGATCGGGACGAGCAGCAGGGCGTCCAGGGTGGCGGTGTCGGCGGCCGGGTCAGTGTCCGGGCGGAGCAGCGCCTCGCCGTCCACCGGTGCGTCGGCGCCGTCGACCGTGATGCCGTCGGACGCCGCCGCCCGGACCCGGACGCCCTCGGCGTCGGCCCACCAGAGCCCGGGCAGGCCGGGGACCTCGGCGGGCTCGGGCTCCAGCCAGTGGGTGCCGGTGAGTGCGAGCTGGCCGTGCAGCGCGCTCACGGACGCCGCCCGGCCGTCGCTCCAGTGCTTCCAGTCCTCCGCGGCCGTCTCCGTCATCGGTCCACCCTCCCGGTCGGTCCGCGGACGGCCCGCGGTTCGGGCCGTCCGTCTCGGTCATTCACAACACCGTCCGTGCGGACGGATCATTCCCGCCGGGCGCGAACCGCCGAAACCGCAACACCGCGGCAACACACCGACACGGAGCACAACACCGGGCACACCGGGGACAACAACACCGGCCACACGGATCAGCCGCCCGGCCCCTGCCCGTCCACCCGCCTACCCGCCTACCCGCCTGCCCGTCCACCCGCCTGCCCGCCTGCCTGTCCACCCGCCTACCCGTCGCGGCGCTTCAGTGGACGGAACAGCCCCTCCTGCACCACGGACACCACCAGCCGGCCGTGCCGGTCGAAGATCTGCCCGCGGGCCAGGCCGCGGGCGCCGTGGGCGATCGGGGACTCCTGCTGGTAGAGCAGCCAGTCGTCCGTCCGGAACGGCTGGTGGAACCACATCGCGTGGTCGAGCGAGGCCATGTCGAAGTTCCGCTCGCCCCACAGCGGCTCGACCGGGGCGCGGACGGCGTCGAGCAGCGTCATGTCGCTGGCGTAGGTGAGGGCGCAGACGTGGATCAGCGGATCGTCCGGCAGCGGGCCGTTGGTGCGCAGCCAGACGCCGCTGCGCGCCTCGACGCCCTCGAGTTCCTCCGTGGTCCAGCGCAGCCGGTCGACGTAGCGAATGTCGAACGGCTGGCGGCGGCTGATGAAGGGGGGCAGCTCACCGAGTCGGGAGCCGACCTCGTCCAGGGCGCTGGGCAGATCCTCGGGGGCGGCGACCGCCGGCATCGGGAACTGGTGCTCGATGCCGGCCTCCTCGGGTCTGTGGAAGTCCGCGGTGAGTGCGAAGATCGACCGCCCGCCCTGGATGCCGAGCACCCGCCGGGTGGTGAAGGAGCGGCCGTCTCGGATCCGGTCGACCTGGTAGACGATCGGCACGCCGGGGACGCCGGGGCGCAGGAAGTAGGCGTGCAGCGAGTGCACCGGGCGCTCGTCGTCCACCGTGCGCCCCGCCGCCACCAGCGCCTGACCGGCGACCTGGCCGCCGAACGTCCGTTGCAGCGCTTCCTCGGGGCTGCGCCCACGAAAGATGTTGAGTTCGATCTGCTCAAGGTCGAGCAGATCGACAAGGTCGTCGACGGGGGTACCCATGCGCACGCTTCCTCTCCGGACTCCGAACGAATTCTCCAGCTCACTCGAATCCCCTGGCGACCCGGGTCATTCCCGCGCACCGGTCCGGAACGCCCAGTTCACTCGAACGAGTAGACGAGTAGGCGATCAAACGAACAAGTGACGGAAGGGACGCCCCACCACCCCACCGCCCCGCGGACCCGCGGACCCGCGGACCCGCCCACTCCGCCTACTCCCCCAGCCCCGACTCCCGCACCGTGATGTTGAGCCGCCCGACCAGCCCCAGCGCCGGATCGGCCGTCCCCGGCAGCGTCCGCACCACCCCGTGGTACGCGAACCGGGACGGGCCCCCGAACACCAGGAGGTCGCCGCTGCGCAGCTCCAGGTCCGTCCACGGCCGGGTCCTGGTCTCGGTGTTCCCGAGCCGGAAGACGCATCCATCGCCCAACGAGAGCGAGACCACCGGCGCGTCCGCCCGCTCGTCGCGGTCCTGGTGGAGGCCCATCTTCGCGCCGTGCGCGTAGTGGTTGACGATCGCGATGTCCGGCGCGTACGAGGCCCCACCCGCGACCTCCGCCAGCGCGTCCCCGTACGCCTCGGCGACGGCCCTGCGCGCCAGCTCCCCGAGCAGCGGCGGGAACGGCTTGACGGGCGCCCCGTCCTCGGCGACCCGCCGGTACCCGTACGGGTACCAGTGCAGGCCCAGGCTCACCATCCGGACGGACATCATCCCGCCGGTGGGCATCCGCACGGCGTGCAGGCCGGCCGGCGGGCGCGCCCACTCCCGGCAGGCGGTAACCAGGCGGCGCTGCGCGTCGAGGTCCAGCCAACCGGGGAGCAGGACGGCGCCGGGGGCGGGCTCGGAGCGCTCGCGCGCCCCCATGGACCCGCCCGGATCGCTGAACAGCTCGCCCTGGATCACCCCACCATCCTCCCGCACCGGCACCTGCCGGGCCCAGCCCCGGCCGAAGGCCCGGCCCCGAGGCGGTGCGAAGGACGGCACGCAGGACGGCGGGGCCCAACCCGGCACCCGTCGCCGGCCGGACCCAGCATCACGGAACGCCGACGGCCGCTCCCCCGGCCGGCGGAAAAACCCGCGCGGCGGAGAAGCGGCCGTCAAAGCCGGGCCCGTCGGTACGTCAAGGCGTCAGCACCTCGGTACGTCAGCTCGTCGACGCGTCAGCGCGTCAGCGCGTCAACGCACCAGCACCTCGGCGCCGCGAAGCCCGCGCTACCCGGTCTACCCGGACAGTCCGAGCAGTCCGAGCAGTCCGAGCAGTCCGGGCAGCCGGCACCGGCTACCGACGAGGCCTCACGTGCCGGTTCGGACCTCAGATGCTGAGGGTCTGGCCCGGGAGGATCAGGTCCGGGTTGCCACCGATGACCTTGGCGTTGTTCTTGTACAGGTCGTGCCAGTCCAGGCCCTGCGCGGCGGCGATGGAGCTCAGGGTGTCACCGGTCTTGACGGTGTAGCTGCCCTTGGCGGCCGGCTTGGCGTCGTTCGAACGGTTCCAGGACTTGGCACCCTGGTCGGCCTTCGGCGCGGACTTCTGGGCGTCGGCCTTCGGAGCCGCCTTCGGAGCCGCCTTCGGCGCGGCGGCGTCGTTCTTCGGCGCGGCCTGGGCCTTGGGGGCGGCCTTCGGGGCCTCGGCCGGCTTGGCGGCGGCCTTGGGGGTCTGCGCCGGCTTGGCGGTGGTCGAGCCCGCGGCGGAGCCCGCCGAGGTGTCGACGGCGGCCGGGGCGCCGCCCTTGGTCAGGCCGGCCTTGACGGAGCAGACGGGCCAGGCGCCCGGGCCCTGCGAGGCCAGGACCTTCTCGGCGACGGCGATCTGCTGCGCCTTGGTGGCCTGGTTGGCCTGCGAGGCGTAGGCGGTGCCGCCGAAGGCGGCCCAGGTGCTGGAGGTGAACTGCAGACCGCCGTAGAAGCCGTTGCCGGTGTTGATGGCCCAGTTGCCGCCGCTCTCGCACTGGGCGACGGCGTCCCAGGTGGAGACGGAGGCGGCGGAGGCCGAGGTGGCCGTGACGAGGCCGGCCACCGGCAGGGCCGCGACAGCGGCGCCCGCCACGACAGCCATCCGAACGCGGTTGCGCTTGGTGGCGGCGGTGGTGGTGGCAGCGGCGGTCTCGTGACGGAAGGTCATGGGGTTCCTCTCGACAGCCCCGGGCGGGCATGCGGAACCAGGCCCTGGGAAGGGCCGCGTTCGCTTGCCGCGTCCGTCGGACGGCCGTGCACGTGTCGGACGTGCCGCTGCCGCCCCGGCCACCTCGCCGCTCGCCGGGCGACCTGTTCGAGCGATCGCGTCGGCGGGCACCTGCCGCGCCCGGCGGACCGGGGGGCTGTGCGTCGGGGGTGAACCCGGGTGGCGCTCGTTGCGCCGACCAAGAAGCTACGAGCCGGTCGGCGGGGAAACCAAAACTCTGACGGTCTGCCCAGCTCAGACAGGGGTTACCGGAGGTAACGACCATGCAATCACGCCCGGAATGTCCGGTTTAGCCATTGATTCCTAGATCAAACATCCAGGCCGCGTGACCCACCTCACTGTTTGATTCCGGCAGTCCCGGCACCGACATCGACAGATTGCGACCACGAGAACACGCCGCGCGGTCGGATCCGGGGCAATTCCCGTCAGCCTCCATGGGCACCCGTGACGCCCGACACAAGGGCCCGTTGGGCATGGCGACCTCTCCGTGTCCGCCCCCGCACCCCATCCGCACCCATCCGAGGAGACCCTGTGCCGCGCATGCTCGACGTCAGCGACGAGGTCCGGTCCGAGATCGGCGACGACGAGGCCGACCGCCTGCTGGGCGGCGACCGCGCCCCCGACAGCTACGAGTGCACCTCCTGCCGGACGCCCGGCGACACGCACGTGGAGCCCACCAGCACCGTGCTGTTCGTCGGTGACGAGACCGCCGTCCTCGCCTTCGCCCACGCCCGCTGCATCCCCTCGCAGGTCGTACCGGTCTCCGAGGAGCAGTTGGCCGGCGCCGTCCGCAGCATCAGCCAGTCCCAGCCCGGCCAGTCCCGGCCCGGCGGCCCGGACTTCGCCGCCCCCGCCGCCGTACCGGGCACCCCCGTACCGGGCAGCCCCGCGCCGACCCCGGCCGTGCCCGTCGGCCCCGGCCCGTCCGCCGCCCAGCCCGCCGCGGCCGGCCAGGCCGCCATCCTCGGCATCACCTGCGGACTCGTCCTGCACGGCAAGGTCGGGCACGCCTCGCTGGTGGTCGAGCCGACCGGGCCGGTCGGCCGCCCCGGCAGCACCTCGGGCGAGGACGAGTTCCTCGACCTGCTCCAGGACGCCGGCTTCCAGCCCGTCACCGACCTGGACGAGACCCCGGACCAGCTGCCCGGGTGGTCCGTCCTGGTCGCGATGGGCAAGCTGCACGCGATTCTCCAGCCCGCCGCGGCGGGCGGCAGCACCGGCTGGTGGCAGGCGCACCAGCCGCTCCAGGTCACCGACGCCTGGCGGATGGCCGCGAGCCAGCTCTCCGAGGTGACGATGTACGCGGTGCCGGCCGGCATGGTCGGCCGCCAGCCCCGCGAGGACCTGCTGCGCCAGGCGCTGGAGCGGGCGGTGGCGCTGGGTCAGGTGGTCGCCGCCTCCCTCCCGCTCGCCGGCACCTGATCCGCCTCCGCCCTCCGGTCCTGCCGGAAGGCGGCCCCGGACCCGCCGGAAGGCCGCCGCCCACCCCCACGGCGGCCCCGAGGACGACCGGCACGCGCGGGTCAACATGCTGTTCACGATCGACGTCAGCGACGAGTTCCCCGTCACCCTGGCGCCGGCCCACCAGTTCC
>NZ_JBEZUT010000129.1:0-22584 GCF_040636595.1 Kitasatospora sp. NPDC036755 | reverse complement strand
CAGGCGTAGAGAACCTCGATCATCTCAAACCGGCACGGACACCTGTCGTCGTATCAGCCGCTACACCGCACTACTACCTGCGGATTCGGGTCAGACTGCTGGAGGCGGTCGACCGCCACCCCGACGGAGCCACCCTGGTGGCCCTCGCCCGGGAGACCTCGCTCGGTCTGCCGACCGTGCGGCGGCTCGCCGAGATCCTTGAGGTCGAGGGCTACCTCCAGTGCCAGGACGGCGGTTGGCTGCTCGGCGGCACCTTCGCCCTGCTCGGCCAGCACAACCGGGAGCAGCTGGTGAAGGCCCGGCTCAACCGCAAACTCGCCGAACTGCGGGACGAGTTGGGCGCTGCGGTGTACTTCAGCCGGTACCACGAAGGCGAGTTGTCGGTGGAGGTGGTCTCGGCCGCCGACTACGCGCCGGCGGTGCAGGAGTGGGTGGACTTCCGGGCCACCGCGCACGCCAGCGCGATCGGCAAGTGCCTGCTCAGCCAGCTGGACGCGGACGGCCGGCGCGACCACCTCTCCCGGCATCCGGTCGCCCGGCTCACCTCCCGCACCGTCACCGACGCCGACCAGCTGATGCACCGGCTGGAGCGGCAGCCGGCCACGGTGCCGGTGCTGGACATCCAGGAGTACGCGCTGGGCACGGTGTGCGCGGCGGTGCCGATCACGGCGGGCAGCACGGTCGGCTGCCTGGCCACCTCGATGCCGGCGGACAACGTCCACAAGCTGAAGGCCGCCGCCGAGCTGCTGGCGGCCCGGGCGGCGCCGCTGATGCTGGCGATGGCGGTCTGACGGCGGATCGGCGGCGCGCGCCGCGACGGGCCGGGCTGGACCGGTTCGGACCGGGGCCCACCGGCTCCGGCCGGGGCCGACCGGTTCGGACCGGAGTCCGCGCCGCGAACGGGAGTTCGGGGAAGCCCTGCCGGGAAACCGGTGGGGCTTCCTGCGTTTCCCGTCTCTCCCGTCTTTCCCGTGGCGCCCGCCGGTGCGGGCGTCACTTATTAGACTCGATGTCGATAAGAGTCGCCGAAACCCTTGTCCCCACGGCTACCCGCGAGTACGTTTCCCTGGAGCCGAGCCGCCGCCCCCAGGTCAGGAGGGCCTGCCATGCCCCGTCCCACCCCCGTCCCCGCCCTCGCCGCACCCGCCGCGCGCGTGCACGACAGCCTCGTCCTGGAGCCCCGGGACGTCCGCTTCGACTGGGCCCAGCTGCCGCTGCACTGGATCCCGGACGAGCCGATGGCCACCCACGTCATCAACGTGCTGCACCTGCTGCTGCCCGAAGGGGAGCGCTGGTTCGTCAAGGTCTTCAAGGAGGCGCTGCCGCTCATCCGGGACGAGCAACTGCGCGAGGAGGTCCTCGGGTTCATCGGGCAGGAGGCCATCCACGCCGAGGCCCACCAGGAGGTCCTGGACCACCTGCTCGCCCAGGGGCTCGACCCCCGGCCGTACGTCCGGCAGATCTCCTGGCTGTTCCAGCGGGTCCTCGGCGACAAGCCGGGACTGACGCCGGCCCGGCAGCGGGAGAACGTCATCGAGCGGGTCGCCTTCATCGCGGCGATCGAGCACTTCACCGCCTTCCTCGGCGACTGGGCGCTCAACTCCCCGGGCCTGGACCGGGCCAAGGCCGACCCGACGATGCTGGACCTGCTGCGCTGGCACGGCGCGGAGGAGGTCGAGCACCGCAGCGTCGCCTACGACCTGATGGTCCACCTGGACCCGGGCTACCTGCGCCGGGTGCGCGGCATGGCGGTGTCCGGGCCGCTGCTGGTCCACCTCTGGGTGCGCGGCGCCCGCTTCCTGCTCGCCGCCGACCCCAGCCTGGACGGGCGGCTCAAGCCCACCTGGCGGGAGGCGGGCCGGATCGCCAGGCGCGGACTGCTGCCGGACCCGCTCCGGTCGATCCGCTCCGGGCTGCGCTACCTGCGGCCGGGCTACCACCCGACCCAGGAGGGTTCCTCCAGCCAGGCGCTGGGCTACCTCGCCACCTCCCCGGCCGCCCGCGCGGCCGCCGGGCGCTGAGCCCGGTCCTCCTCCCCTCCCACCCCAAGGACCCCGCCGGATGGACCTGCTCACCCCGCCCCCCGACCTCTACGGCCGGCCCCGCGCCGACGGCTTCATGCGCTGGCTCACCGCCTTCGGCGACCGATACAGCCCGGCCCTCGGCGGACCGCTGCTGCGCCGCAGCCCCCGCCGGCCGTACAGCCGCCCCACCCCGCCGCTCCGGCTGGTCGTCACCGAACGCCGCCGACTGGCCGCCGACGTCGTCGAGTTGAGGCTCGCCGACCCCTCCGGGGGCCGGTTGCCCGGCTGGCAGCCCGGCGCCCACCTGCGCCTCACCCTGCCCTCCGGCCGCGAGCGCCACTACTCCCTGTGCGGCGACCCGGCCGACCGCACCGCCTACCGCATCGCCGTCCGGCGGCTGCCCGAGGGCGGCGGCGGGTCCGTCGAGGTCCACGACGCCCTGCACCCCGGCACCCGGCTCACCGCCCGCCGCCCGCGCAACGGCTTCGCCTTCTGCGCCGAGCCCGCCGTCCTCCTGCTGGCCGGCGGCATCGGCATCACCCCGCTGCTCCCGATGGCCCGCGAGGCGCAGCGGCACGGCCTGGACTGGCGCCTGGTGCACGTCGGCCGCAGCGCCGACACCCTGCCCTGCACGGACGAACTGCGCGCCCTCGACCCGCACCGGGTGGTCCTGCGCACCGACGACGAGCACGGCGGCGTGCCCACCGGCGCCGAACTGCTCGCCCACGCCCCGCGCGGCGCCGCCGTCTACTGCTGCGGCCCGGCCCCGATGCTCGCCGCCGTGCAGCGCGCCCTGGACGCGTCCCCCGCCGCCTCCCTGCACTTCGAGCGCTTCGGCGCCGCCCCGGTCACCGACGGCGAGCCGTTCGCCGTCCGCCTCGGCACCGACGGCCCGACCCTCGACGTCCCCGCCGACCGCTCCGCCCTGGACGTGCTGCGCGAGGCCCGCCCCGATCTCCCGTACTCCTGCCACCAGGGCTTCTGCGGCACCTGCGAGGTCCGCGTGCTGGCCGGCGCGCCCGACCACCGGGACCGCCGCCTCACCCCCGAGCAGCGTGCCGCCGGCGCCCTGCTGCCCTGCGTCTCCCGGGCCGGCGAGGGCGAGACCCTCGTGCTCGATCTCTAGAAGGAGAGCCTCCGCCATGGCGAAAGCGACCCCCGCCTTCCGCTACACCGAGCGCGACCTCGCCCGCTTCCGCGAGACCCAGCAGCTCGCGTACCACTGCGCCGAACAGGTCGCCGCCTGGATCGAACCCGGTGTCACCGAGCGGCAGACGACCGCCGAGCTGCGCCGCCGCCTGGTCGCCGCCGGGGTGCAGGACTTCTTCCACGTCCCCTTCGCCTGGTTCGGCGACCGCACCGCCTTCCGGCACTTCCGCACGCCCCTGCAGTTCTTCGCCGGCAACCGCCGGCTGGAGGAGGGCATGCCGTACGTGCTGGACTGCGCGCCCGTGGTGGACGGCTACACCGCCGACATCGGTTACGGCGGCAAGGTCGGCGAGAACCCGGTCTGGGACCGCCTGGCCGCCGACCTCAAGGTCTACCGCGAGCTGATCGTGGCCGAGGTGCGGGCCCGCAAGCCGCTCGCCGAGGTGTACGCCGCGGTGGACGCCCAGATCGCCGCGCACGGGTACGACAACCGCCACCGGGTCTACCCGGGCCGGGTGATCGGCCACCAGGTGACCCGCAACACCGCGCGCGGTCCGGCCGGGGTGAACGTCTTCGGCTTCGGCGTGCGCACCCTGCAGACCCTCGGCCGGGAGCTCGTCTCCGAGCGGCTGCACGGCCGTTCCCCGCTCTGGGCGGACGGCCGCTCGTCCCGGCACGCGCCCACCCCGGGCCTGTGGGCGGTCGAGCCGCACATCGGCTTCCGGGGCGTGGGCATCAAGTTCGAGGAACTGCTGGTGGTCACCGAGGACGACGCCTACTGGCTCGACGACGATCTGCCGCACGTCCGCCGCTGGACGGCCGGCACCGAGCAGACTGTCACCGGACAGCGCGTCACCGGGCAGGGCGTCACCGAGCCGACCGCCCCCGGCCCCGACGCCGCCGAGCCGACCACCGCCACCGCGCCGAGCACCCCCCTGGAGGCCACCCGATGACGTTCCCGACGAAGCGCCCGTCGGCCTCCCCACCCGCACCCCCGGTCCGCCGCCGGACCGTCCGCTCCGGCGGCCTCCCGCTCGCCGTCTTCGAACAGGGCGACCCGGACGCCCCCACCGTCCTCCTCGTGCACGGCTACCCCGACACCCACACCGTCTGGGACGACATCGCCGCCGACCTCGCCCGCGACCACCACGTGGTCCGCTACGACGTGCGTGGCGCCGGCGAGTCGGCCGCCCCCGTCAACCGGTCCGGCTACCGCCTGGAGCACCTCGCCGAGGACCTGTTCGCCGTCGCCGACGCCGTCAGCCCGGACGGCCCGGTGCACCTGGTCGCCCACGACTGGGGCTCGATCCAGTCCTGGGAAGCCGTCACCGAGCCCGGCGCCGAGCGCCGGATCGCCTCGTACACCACGCTGTCCGGCCCCAGCCTGGACCACATGGGCCACTGGCTGCGCCACCGGCTGCGCCGCCCCACCCCGCGCCACCTCGGGCAGCTGCTGCACCAGGGCCTGCACTCCTGGTACATCACCGCCTTCCACCTGCCCTTCCTCGCCCCGGGCGTGTGGCGCCTCGGACTGGCCCGGGCCTGGCCGCGGGTGCTGCGCGACCTGGAGCACGTCACCCCGCGCGCCGACCACCCGCAGCCCAGCCTGCGCCGCGACGCCGTCCGTGGCATCGAGCTGTACCGGGCCAACTTCCGCCCCGCGCTGGGCAGTCCGCGCGAGCGGCCGACCGAGGTGCCGGTCCAGCTGGTCACCCTCACCCGGGACCGGTACGTCGGCACCTACCTCTCCGAGGGGCTGGAGCGCTGGGCGCCGAAGCTGACCCGCAGGACGCTGCACGCCGGCCACTGGTCGGCGCTGCTGGAGAAGGGATCCACCGTGGCCGGAATGGTCCGCGAGTTCGCCGCGCGCACCGGCGCGGGACAGACCGGGGGCCCCGGGGGCGACGGGGGCGACGGCCGGCTGGTCGTGGTCACCGGCGGCGGCAGCGGCATCGGCCGGGCCACCGCGCTCGCCTTCGCCGAGGACGGCGCCCGGGTGGTGGTCTGCGACCTCGACCTCGCGGCCGCCGAGCGCACCGCCGAACTCGCCTCGCTGATCGGCCCGAAGGCGCACGCCTACCGGGTGGACGTCTCCGACGGCGCCGCGGTGGACGACTTCGCCCGGACCGTCGCCGCCGAGCACGGGGTGCCCGACGTCATGGTCAACAACGCCGGCATCGGCCACTCCGGGACGTTCCTGCAGACCACCGAGAAGGAGTGGCAGCGGGTCCTGGACGTCAACCTCTGGGGCGTGATCCACGGCTGCCGCGCCTTCGGCGGCCTGATGGCCGACCGCGGCCAGGGCGGCCACATCGTCAACGTCTCCTCCGCCGCCGCCTACCTGCCGTCCAAGGCGCTCACCGCCTACGCCACCAGCAAGGCCGCCGTGTTCATGCTCTCCGACTGCCTGCGCGCCGAGTTCGTCGGCCACGGCATCGGCGTCTCCACCATCTGCCCCGGCATCGTCAACACCAACATCACCCGCACCTCCACCTTCTCCGCCACCACCTCCGGCGAGCAGGCCGCCAAGCAGGCCCGCGCCGCCAAGCTCTACGCCCGCCGCGGCTTCCCCCCGGAGAAGGTCGCCGCCGCCATCGTCACCGCCGTCCGCACCGGCCGGCCCGTCGTGCCCGTCACCCCCGAGGCCAAGGTCGCCCGCTTCCTCTCCCGCCTCAGCCCCGGCCTGCTGCGCCTCGCCGCCCGGCTCGACGTCACCTGATCGGCTGAACAACGACTGACCAGGGCATACGGGCCTGTGACATCAAGTACCGTCGGTGCTGATATTGCAGGCCCGCTCCGCTTGGGAGGCTGACCATGGCTCGTACCGTGATAGACGTCAACGACGAACTGTTGGCCGAGGCCGCCGAGATCTTCGGTACGACGACCAAGGTCGCGACCGTGAATGCCGCCCTTGAGGATGCTGTGAAGCGTCGCAAGGGCCAGGAGTTCCTTGCCTGGCTGGCCGCAGGTGGATTGCCTGACCTCACCGGGCCGGTGGAAGAGGGTGAGTGAGCGCTTCCTGATCGACAAATCGGCGTTCGCCCGCTATCGCAAGCCGGCGGTCCGGGTCGTGGTTGAGAGGTTGTTCAACGAGGGGCGGCTCGCGCTCTGCGGTGCCGTCGAACTGGAGATCATGCACAGTGCCCGTTCCAAGGCCGACGCGCTCCAGATCCGGGAAGGCCTGCAAGGTTTCGGCTGGTTGCCCACGCCCGACGAGGTGTGGGACCGGGCCATCGAGGTGCAGGCCCTTCTGATCGGTTCCGGCACCTGGCGGGCGCTGTCGGTGCCGGACCTCGTCATCGCTGCCACCGCTGAGCGCCATGGCGCCACCGTGCTGCACTACGACGGCGACTACGACATGGTCGCTGCCGTCACCGGCCAGCCGACGGAGTGGGTCGTTCCTCCGGGGTCGGCGGACTGACGGGCGGCCGACGGGGCCGCCCGGGGCTGTGAGAGCATCGAGGCCCATGGAGATGACAACCGCCCTGTGGTCCTTCGCCCTCGTCGTGGGGCTGCTCACGCTCACGCCCGGACTCGACACGGCGCTGGTCCTGCGGACCTCGGCCCTGGGGCGGCGCCGGCAGGCGTGGGGGGTCGTGCTGGGGATCCAGACCGGGACGCTGCTCTGGGGGACGCTGACCTCGGCCGGGGTGACGGCGCTGCTCACCGCCTCGCAGGTGGCCTACGAGACCCTGCGCTGGGCGGGTGCGGCGTACCTGGTGTGGATGGGCATCGGGATGCTGCGCAACCGGGGCGGCGAGGCGGCGGTCGAGGAGGAGCCGGAGGACGGCGGGTTCGCGCACGGCTGGCGGCGGGGCACGCTGACCAATCTGCTGAACCCCAAGGTCGGGGTCTTCTACGTGGCCGTGCTGCCGCAGTTCATCCCGGCCGGGGTCCCGCACTTCGCCGCCGGCGTGGCGCTGACCTGCGTGCACGTGGTCGAAGGCCTGCTCTGGTCGACCGTCCTGGTGGGCTTCGCCCGGGTGCTGCGCGGCTGGCTGCGCAAGCCGGCCGCCCGGCGGCTGATGGACCGGGTGACCGGCGCGGTGGTGATGGGCTTCGGTGTGAAGCTGGCGCTGGGCGACTGACCGTCCGTCCCGGGCCGATCAGCCGTGGAGGCGCTTGAGTCCCTCCGCGAGCTCGTCGGCGGTCATGCAGATGTTCAGGTCGACGGTGGCTTCGAGCTGCAGCCAGAACGGCTCGGCGAGGGACGGCAGCGAGGCCTCGTCCGCGACGTCGACGACGAAGACCATGGCGCGGCGGCCGTGGCGGCTGAGGAAGTAGGCCGCCTCCGGTTTGATCCGGTCGAGGATCTGCTGGATCCCTTCGCCGATCGTTCCCTCGGTGATGAGCTTGTTCGAGGCCGCGGTGTCGAGTTCGACCTCCAGCAGGGCACGCATGATCCCTGCTCCTTCCCCGGGCTCGGGAGAGCCCGCAACTCCAGCCTCCCGCCGAGCCGGTGGCCACGCAACGTGAGCGGATCCGGAGTGCGTTCCGGTTCAGGCCGCGTGGGTACGGGGATTCGGGCCGCTCGCCGTGCCCTCGGCGTCACCCTCCGTCGCCGCGCGAGGCAGGTCGTGGTGGATCGGCCCGTCCGAGGCGCTCAGCGGCAGGCAACTGCCGCCGCGCCGGTGGGCGACGATCTCGGCGGCGACCGAGACCGCCGTCTCCTCCGGGGTGCGGGCGCCGAGGTCCAGGCCGATCGGGGAGCGCAGCCGGGCCAGTTCGGCCTCGCCGAGTCCCGCCTCGCGCAGCCGGGCCACGCGGTCCCGGTGGGTGCGGCGCGAGCCCATCGAGCCGACGTAGCCGACCGGCAGACGCAGGGCGCGCTCCAGCAGCGGGATGTCGAACTTGGCGTCGTGGGTGAGCACGCAGAGCACGGTGCGCCCGTCGATCCGGCCGAGTTGGGAGTCCAGGTAGCGGTGCGGCCAGTCGACCACCACCTCGTCGGCCTCCGGGAAGCGACGGGCGGTGGCGAAGACGGGCCGGGCGTCGCAGACGGTCACGTGGTAGCCCAGGAACCTGCCGATCCGCACCACCGCGGCCGCGAAGTCGATCGCCCCGAACACCAGCATCCGCGGCGCGGGCACGTACGACTCGACGAAGCAGGTGACGCTGCCCTGCCGGCGGTCGTCGCAGGGGCGGCCGTCCAGGCCGAGCACGAGCCGGCCGGTGCGTCCGGCCTCCAGCATCGCCCGGGCCCGCACGACGACCGCCCGCTCCAGTCCGCCGACCGTGGAGGGGACGGGGGAGAGGGCGCCGGTGACGCCGTCGGCGGTGACCGCCAGCGTGGCCCCGACCAGCCCGCCCGGCCCGCCCGGCCCGCCCGGCCCGGCGATCACCCGCACCAGCGCCACCGGCGTGCCGGCCGCGATGTGCGTGATCCCGGCGTCCAGCCCGGCGTCGGCCCCCGGCACCACCGGCTGGACGAACACGTCCAGGACGCCGCCGCAGGTCAGACCCACCGCGAAGGCGTCCTCGTCGCTGTACCCGAAGCGTTCCAGCACCGGCTCGCCGCTCGTGATGGCGGCCCGGCACAGCTCGTACACCGCGCCCTCGACGCAGCCGCCGGAGACGCTGCCGACCGCCTCACCGTCCGCGTCCACGGCCAGGGCCGCCCCGGGGTCGCGCGGAGCGCTGCCGGAGACACCGACCACGGTGGCCACGGCGAAGCGGCGCCCGGACGCGTGCCAGGCCCGCAGCTGCTCGGCGATGTCCTGCATGGGGAGGGCTCCTTACACGGTTTCGACAGTAGCGGGAGACGCCGCCGTACGGGAAACGATCCCGTACGGCGGCGGTGGCGCCCAAGCGGCGGCGGGGAACGGGGGGCGGGGTGCGGCAGGGGACGGACGTCTAGTGCACGCCCAGCCAGGACTTGACCGGGGTGATCGCGAAGTACACCACGAACACGGCGGTGAGGATCCACATCAGCGCCCCGGGCTCGCGCCACCGCCCGACCCCGGCCTTGATGGCGGTGTACGAGACGACGCCGGCCGCGACGCCCGCGGTGATGCTGTACGTGAACGGCATCAGCACGCAGGTGAGGAAGGCCGGGACGGCCACCTCGCGGTCGGCCCAGTCGATGTGCCGGGCCTGGCTCATCATCATCGAGCCGATCACGACCAGGGCGGCCGAGGCCACCTCGACCGGGACGATCCCGGCGATCGGCGAGAAGAACAGCATCAGCGCGAACAGGGCGCCGGTGACGGTGGAGGCGAGCCCGGTGCGGGCGCCGTCGCCGACGCCGGTGGCGGACTCGACGAAGACGGTCTGCCCGGAGGCGCCCGCCAGCCCGCCGACCGCGCCGCCCGCGCCGTCGATGAACAGTGCCCTGGACAGCCCGGGCATCCGGCCCCGCCGGTCGGCCAGTCCGGCCTCGGTGCCGACGCCGATGATGGTGGCCATCGCGTCGAAGAAGCCGGCCAGCACCAGGGTGAACACCGCGACCGAGGCGCTGATCGCGCCCATGCCGTGCGCGCCGAAGGCGCCGAACAGGTCGACGTGGCCGAACAGGCCGAAGTCCGGTGCGGAGACCGGACTGCCGGGCCAGACCGGTACCGAGCTCCTCCAGGCCTCGGCGGGGATGTGCGCGGCGCTGTTGACGACCATCGCGAGCACGGTGCCGCCCGCGATGCCGATCAGGATGGCGCCGCGGGTGCCGCGCGCCATCAGCACGAAGATCGCCAGCAGGGTGACGCAGAAGACCAGGACCGGCCAGCCGGCCAGCTCGCCGGCCGGGCCGAGCGAGAGCGGGGTGGGGCCGCCGGTGTGCATGAACCCGGCCTTGTAGAGGCCGATCACCGTGACGAACAGGCCGATGCCGATGGTGATGGCGTGCTTGAGCGGCAGCGGGATCCCGTTCATGACCCGCTCGCGCAGTCCGGAGACGACCAGCAGCACGATCAGCAGGCCGTAGATCACGCACAGGCCCATGGCCTGGGCCCAGGTGGTGTGCGGGACGACCAGGGCCGAGACCGCGCCGGAGACGGAGAGCCCGGCGGCGAGCGCGAGCGGCACGTTGCCGACCAGGCCCATCAGGACGGTGGTGACGGCGGCGGCCAGCGCGGTGGCGGTGGTCAGCGCGGCGCGGTCCAGGGTGGCGCCGGTGACGTCGGCGCCGCTCAGGATGATCGGGTTGAGCAGGATGATGTACGCCATCGCCATGAAGGTGGTGAGCCCACCGCGCAGTTCGGCGGCGAGGGTCGATCCCCGGGCCGAGATCCTGAAGTAGGCGTCCAGGGCGCCGGTGGGGCGGTTCCCGGCGGTTGTGTCGTCCGCCGGTCTGTCTTCGGTGGTGCCGGGCTCCGTGGGGATCCTGGGCATGTCCACTCCCAAGTGTCAAAGGGGGTTGGGGTGGGCGAGCCGACCTGACTGCCGGTCAACGAAGCGGCGTAGGGGGACGTATCGACTCACTGGGGCGCCGGCGGCACCCGCGGCGGGAGACGGTGGGCGCGGAGTGCGGCCGGTGGGGACGAACGCACCGCTGCGCGCCCCGGCGTGGGCGGGGCAGCGGGTGGATCAAGGGTGGGGTGGCAGGGGCAGGGGCAGGGGCAGGGGTAGGGGTAGGGGGCAAAGGGCAGGGTGCGGGGAGCCCCGGGGCGGCGCGGAGGACGGACGGCCGCCGCCCCGGGGGTGCCGAACTCCGGTTCTCAGACGGGACGTTCGGTGGTCAGGTGCTCCGGCCGGACCGGGATCCGGTTGAGCGCCAGCCCGGTGGCGGCGCGGATGGCGGCCACGATGGACGGTGTCGCCGAGACGGTCGGCGCCTCGCCGACCCCGCGCAGCCCGTACGGGGCGTTGGGGTCGGGCAGTTCGAGCATGTCCACCGGGATCGGCGGGGTGTCCAGGATGGTGGGGATCAGGTAGTCGGTGAAGGAGGCGTTGCGGACCTTGCCGTCCCGCACGATGATCTCCTCCATCACCGCGAGGCCCAGCGCCTGGGTGCAGCCGCCCTGGATCTGGCCGACCACGGACAGCGGGTTGAGCGCCTTGCCGACGTCCTGGACGGCGGTGAGCTCGACCACCTTGACCAGGCCCAGCTCCACGTCCACGTCCACCACCGCGCGGTTGGCGCAGAAGGTGTACTGGACGTGGCCGAAGCCCTGGCCGGTCCGCGGGTCGAAGGCCTGGGTGGGCCGGTGGTGGTGCTCGCGGGTCTGCTCGATGGCCTCGTCGCCGAGCAGGTCGACGATGGAGACCAGCACGCCGGCCGCGGCCGACACCACCTTGCCGCCGGCGAGCAGCAGGTCGTCGTGGGTCCAGCCGTAGCGCCGCCGCCCCTTGTCGAACAGTTCCCGGCGCACCGCCTCGGCGGCCAGCTTCACCGCGCCGCCGGTCATGTACGTCTGGCGCGAGGCGGAGGTCGAACCGGCCGACCCCACCTCGGTGTTGGCCGGGTGGATGGTGACCTGCTCGACGCCCAGCTCGGTGCGGGCGATCTGGGCGTGCACGGTGACGCCGCCCTGGCCGACCTCGGCCGCCGCGGTGTGCACCATGGCGACCGGCTCGCCGCCGATCACCTCCAGCCGCACCCGCGCCGTGGAGTAGTCGTCGAAGCCCTCGGAGAAGCCGACGTTCTTGATGCCGACCGAGTAGCCGACACCGCGGACGATCCCCTCGCCGTGCGAGGTGTTGGAGAGCGCGCCGGGCAGCCGGCGGATGTCCGGGTGTTCGGTGTCCAGTGGCGGCGGCAGCGGCATCTCCTTGGCCCGGCGCAGCAGTTCGGCCACCGGCGCGGGGGAGTCGATCTGCTGGCCGGTGGGCATGAAGTCGCCCTCGGACATTGCGTTGAGCTGCCTCAACTCGACCGGGTCCATGCCCAGTTCGGCGGCCAGCTTGTCCATCTGCGACTCGTAGCCGAACGCCGCCTGCACCGCGCCGAAGCCGCGCATCGCCCCGCAGGACGGGTTGTTGCTGTACAGCGCGACGGCGTGCATCCGCACGTTCGGGATCACGTACGGGCCGTGCCCGAGCGAGGCCGCGTTGCCGACCACGGCGGGGGAGGCGGAGGCGTACGCGCCGCCGTCCAGCACGATCCGGGCGTCGGCGTAGACCAGCTTGCCGTCCCGGGTGGCGCCGTGCTCGTAGTGCATCCGGGCCGGGTGGCGGTGCACGTGGCCGAAGAAGGACTCGTCCCGGGAGTAGACGATCTTGACCGGCTTGCCGGTGTGCTGGGCCAGCAGGCAGGCGTGGATCTGCATCGACAGGTCCTCGCGGCCGCCGAACGCGCCGCCGACGCCGGCCAGGGTGAGCCGGACCTTCTCCTCCGGCAGGTCGAGCACCGGCGCCATCTGCCGGCGGTCCACGTGCAGCCACTGGGTGGCGATGTAGAGGTCGACGCCGCCGTCCTCGGCGGGCACCGCGAGTCCGGACTCCGGGCCGAGGAAGGCCTGGTCCTGCATGCCGACCTCGTAGTCGCCGCTGACGACCACGTCCGCCAGCGCCCGCACCTCGTCGGTCACGCCGCGGCCGGAGACCAGCCGCTGCTCGTGGCAGATGTTGCCGTACGCGTGGGACTTGTACTCGTGGGGCTCGTGCACGTACCCGTACGTCTCCGGGTCGAGGCACTGCTCCTCGGTGACGATCGGGGTGAGCACCTCGTACTCGACGGCGATCTTCTTCACCGCGCGGCGGGCCGTCTCCGGGTGGTCGGCGGCGACCAGCGCGATCGCCTCGCCGTGGTAGCGGATCCGGTCGATGGCCAGGACCGGCTGGTCCTGGATCTCCAGGCCGTAGTACTTCGAGCCGGGGATGTCCTCGTGGGTCAGCACCGCGTACACCCCGGGCACCCTGAGCGCCTCGGAGAGGTCCACCGAGAGGATGTTCGCCCGGGGGTGGGGGGAGCGCAGCGCCGTGCCCCAGAGCATGTCCTCGTGCCACAGGTCGGAGGAGTAGGCGAACTCGCCCCGGACCTTCAGGTTGCCGTCCGGGCGCAGCGGCGAGCCGCCGACGCCGTCCTTGGCCGCCTGGTTGATGTTCTGCAGGTTCTTCTGGCCCCGGATGGTCCGTTGGGCCGTCCGCCGAGCCGTCGGTCCGTCCGTGGTGCCGCTCGTGGTGCCGGTCGTCGTGCCGCTCATGCGCCGGCCCCCGCTTCCGTGGCCCCCGCCTCCGCGCAGGTGCGGGCCGAGGCCAGCCGCACCGCGTCCATGATCTTCTCGTAGCCGGTGCAGCGGCACAGGTTGCCGGACAGCGCCTCGCGGATGTCGTCGTCGCTCGGCTGCGGGTCGTCCGCCAGCAGCGCGTCCGTCTGCACCAGCAGCCCGGGGGTGCAGAAGCCGCACTGCACGGCCCCGGCGTCGACGAACGCCTGCTGGACCAGGCCCAGTTCGCCGTCCTCCGCGCCCAGGCCCTCGACCGTGCGCACCTCGCGGTCCTGCACCTGGCCGGCCGCGACCAGGCAGGAGCAGACCGGCACGCCGTCCAGGTAGACGGTGCAGGAGCCGCACTCGCCCTGCTCGCAGGCGTTCTTCGAGCCCGGCAGGCCGACCCGCTCGCGCAGCACGTACAGCAGGCTCTCGCCCTCCCACACGTCGTCGGCCTCGACCGGCCTGCCGTTGGCGGTGAAAGTGACCCTCATGCCGCGCTCCCGATCTGCTTGCCGTAGTCGTTCCAGGTCCAGGTGAGGGTGCGGCGGGCCATCACGGCGAGCGCGTGCCGGCGGTAGTCGGCGGTGCCCCGGACATCGTCGATCGGCGAGGCCGCGGCCTTCACCAGCTCGCCGAAGCGCCGCACCACCTCGCTGCCCAGCGGTCCCCCGGACTCCCACAGCCCGCGCCCGGCGAGCACCCCCGCGAGGTACTCCTCGGCCTCGACGGCGCGGCGCGGGGTGGGGGCGGCCGAGCCGATCCCGGTGCCGACGGTCCCGCTCCGCGGGTGCAGGGCGAAGCCGAACGCGCAGACCGCGATCACCATCGCGTTGCGGGTGCCGATCTTCGAGAACTGCTGCGGCCCGTCCGCCACCGGGATCCGCACGGCCCGGATCAGTTCGTCGGCGGCCAGGCAGTTGCGCTTCACCCCGGTGTAGAAGTCGTCGATCGGGATCAGCCGGGTGCCGCGCACCGAGGCCGCCTCGACGAACACGTCCCGCCCGGCCGCCAGCAGCGCCGGGTGCGAGTCGCCGGCCGGGGAGGCCGCGCCGAGGTTGCCGCCGACGCTGCCGCGGTTGCGGATCTGCGGCGAGCCGACGGTGCGGGCAGCCAGCGCCAGCCCGGGCAGCGGACCGGCCAGCTCGGCGATGATCCGGGTGTACGGGACGGCGGCGCCGAGCCGTACGACGCCGTCGTCGTTCGACCATTCGGCGAGTTCGGTGATGCGGTTCAGGTCGAGAATCGCGGATGGCCGGTGCACGTCGAAGTTCAGCTCGACCATGACGTCCGTGCCGCCCGAAATCGGCAGCGCGGTCGAGTACTCGGCCTTCGCCGCGAGTGCCTCGTCCCAGGTGGCGGGCCGAAGGAACTCCATGCGGGTGTCTCCTCAAGTCGTCGCCCGCCGGGAGCCCGGCGGCGTGTCGCCCAGTGAACCGCTGTGACGCGGCCCACTGGCAGTCACCGATGGCATGAAGCCCCGGCTGTGAGCCCGCCCGGCATCCTGTACGTTCCTCTAAGGAGGAGAATCTCGCAGCCCGGGTGTTCGCCGGGTGCTACCTACGACCGTAGTCCGGCGGTGGTGCGCGGGCTACGGACCCGGGCGGACGCCCGTACGGCCAGGCCCTATCGTTACCCCTTCATCCCTCCCCCCAAGCCCCGTTAAGGAGTCCGCGGATGCGCGTCCGTGACCTGCTCGCCCCCGGTGCCCCGCGACTGCGCCTGCTCGCGGCCGAGGAAGAGCTGGACCGGCAGGTCAGCGGTGTGATGACGACGGACCTCCAGGACCCGGGCCGCTACCTGCACGGCGGCGAACTGGTGCTCACCGGCATGCTCTGGCGCACCGTCCCGGCCGACTCCGAGCGCTTCGTGCGCACCCTCGCGGCCGGCGGCGCGGTGGCCCTGGCGGCCGGTGAGGCCGAGGTCGGCCCGGTGCCCGAGGACCTGGTCGAGGCGTGCCGCCGGCACCGGATGCCGCTGCTCGCCGTCCCCGACGACATCGCCTTCGGCACCGTCACCGAGTTCATCGGCCGCCAGGTCTCCGCCGATCGCGCCGCCGACCTCGCCGCCCTGGTCGACCGGCACCGCCTGCTCGTCTCGGCGGCCGGCGGCGGCGGGCTGGACGCGGTGCTGGACCTGCTCGGCGGCGACCTGGACCTGGACTGCTGGGTGCTCACCCCGACCGGCGCGGTGATCGCCGGCCCCGCCGACCGGCTCTCCGCCCAGGACCGCGACCAGCTGGTCCGCGCCCACCTCGCCGCCCAGCGCCAGCGCCGCCGCCCCCCGCACCGGGCCCGGCTGGCCGGCGGCTCCTACTCCCTGCTGCCCGCCCCGGCGTCCGGCGAGCAGGACGCCCCGCAGCCCGACTGCCCGCTGGCCGACTGGGTGCTCGCGGTGGCCGGCGACGTCACCGAGTGGACCACCAAGCGCCAGCAGCTCGCCGAGAACCTGGCCCGGCTGGTCGCCGCCGAGCGCCACCGCCGCGACGAGGGCCGTCGGCTGCGCCGCCGGCTCGCCGACGAGGTGCTCGCCCTGCTGCGCCGCGACGCCGATCCGGCCGAGATCAGCCGCAGCCTCTACGCCTCCTCCGCGATGGCCGCCCGCTACGAGAGCCCGGAGCCCAAGTCCCAAGCGGAGGAAGGCTCCTGGCTGGTGCTCAGCGCCGAGGGCACCGGCCTGCCGGAGGGCGTCGTGCGGGCGGCGCTGGAGGAGGCGCTCGGCGGGGTCACCGACCGCGCCCTGGTCGCCGGGACGGGCACCGGCGCCGTGGTGGTGCTGCCCGCGCTGGAGGGCCCGGTGCCCGCCGACACCCTGCGCGAGCTGCTCGCCCCGCTGGAGGCCGGGCTCGGCTCGGAGGGCCGGATCACCCTCGGCGTCTCCGCCCCCGCCTCGGAGGCCGGCGGTCTGCGCGGCGCCCTGGAGGAGTCCCGGCACGCCCGCCGGATCGCGGCCTCCCGGATCGGCCGGGTCTGCGTCGCGGGCCCCGAGGAGCTCGCCTCGCACGTCCTGCTGCTGGCCGCCGTCCCGGACGAGGTGCGTCGCGCCTTCCGCGGCCGGCTGCTGGACAAGGTGATCGCGTACGACATCGAGCACCAGGCGGACCTGGTCCGCACCCTGGAGGCCTTCCTGCGTTCGGACGGCTCCTGGACCCGCTGCGCCGCCCGGCTGCACGTCCACGTGAACACCCTGCGGTACCGGATCGGCCGGATCGAGGAGCTGACCGGGCGTGACCTCTCCCGGCTGGAGGACCGGGTGGACTTCTACCTGGCGCTGGAGCTGGCCTGACGCCGCGCCCGGACGTACGGGAAGGGCCCGCCGCGACCACCGGTCGCGACGGGCCCTTCCGCTGTCGGTCCTACCCGGGGCGGGTCACTGCACCGGGATGATCGAGGTCAGCCACTGGAAGGCGGACGGGACCATCTTCTTCCACTGCTCGGTCGTGTGCGGGCCGGTGCCCTCCTCGACCTGGACGGTGGTCGGGGCCTTGGCCGCGGCGCGGATCGCCTCGCCGTCCTCGTAGCCGTCCCCCTTGGAGCCGCTGACCAGCAGGGAGACCTTCGGCGGCTGCGGGGAGGTCTTCAGGATGTTGACCGGGTTGTTGGCCTCGCGCAGCTTGGCGTCCTTGCCGACCAGGGAGTCCGGCTCCTGGGCCGGGTCGTTGTAGCCGGACATCGCGATGGCGGCCCGGTACCGGTTGGGGTGGGCCAGCGACAGCTTGGCCGCGCAGTGCGCGCCGGCCGAGTAGCCGGCGATCGCCCAGCGGTCCGAGGACGGGTCGGCGCGGAAGTTGTCCAGCACCATCTGCGGGACGTCACGGGTGACCCAGGCGTCGGCGTTGATCTTGCCGGGGATGTCGGTGCAGCCCGCGTCCTGGTTGTTCAGCAGCTTGGTGCGGGGCGAGACCAGGATGAACGGGGCGACCTTGCCCTGCTGCATCAGCGGCTTCAGCTGCTCGGAGACCTTGAGGGTGCCGTACCAGGTGGAGGAGGAGCCGGGGTAGCCCGGGATCAGCTCGACCACGGGGAACTTCTTGTCCTTGAACGCCGGGTCGTCGTACTGCGGCGGCAGCCAGACCAGCACCTCGCCGTCGACCCCGGACACCTGTCCCTTGAGCTCGGTCCGCTGGACGTCCTTCGGCACCGCCGGGTCGTCGACGGCGCTGAAGCTCTGCTTGACCTTCGGCGGCTCCTTGGCGGCGTCACCGGAGTGGCCCGGGGCGGTGGCGGCCGGGTCGACCGGTGCCACCACCGGCACCGCGCGGACGTGGTTGCCGGTGCCGAGCAGGTCGTCCCAGTTGCCGTAGATCAGGTTGGCGTTGTTGACCATCACGAAGACCATCAGCACGGCCGTGACCTGGCAGAACATGATCATGACGATTCGGGTGAGGTAGCGTACCGGCTGCGGGCCGCCGACCCTTCCCCAGAACAGCAGCGCCACTGTGATGGACACCGGCACCAGGATGACGGTGAGGAGGAAGAATGGCGTACCTGTCAGATCCATCGAGTTCTCGTATCCGGGTCGCACGCCGCCCGGGGCCCACTCGCCCGAACGCACGTCAATGGCATCAGACGGTGATGGGCCGATGATCGGTTGCCGTCCGAATCTGTGCGGAACCTGAGAGGAACATCACTTTCTTGTGATGAACCTCCTTCGGATCGGCGCCTAGTCTGCCACCCGGACAGACGTCGTCCGGACCAGATGTTCAGCGAACTACCAGGAAAGGTCCCCCGGGGCACCATACCTCCCAGGCCGTTCGGGCTGCCGGGCGAGGCGGTGCGATCCCGCGCGGCCCGGGCAGGGAGACTATGGGGATGAGCATCACCCGCTTTCGCCCGTCCCGCCGCTTCTGGCCCGTCTGTGCCGTCCTGGCACTCGCGGTCACCGCGGCCGGTTGCAGCAGTACCGGAGGCAGACGCGCCGAGGAGGCCCGCGCCAAGGCCGCGGCCACCGGCGGCAGCGCCGTCACCACCCCGCGCTGGAAGGTCGCCATGGTGACCCACGCCGGAGCCGGCGACGCCTTCTGGGACACTGTGCGCAAGGGCGCCGAGCAGGCCGCCGCCAAGGACAACATCACCTTCCTGTACTCCAACGACGCGCAGACCCAGAACCAGGTCCAGCTCGTCCAGGCCGCCATCGACCAGAAGGTCGACGGCCTGCTGGTCACCCTCGCCAAGGGCGACGCGATGGCCGACGTCCTCGGCAAGGCCAAGGCCGCCGGCATCCCCGTGATCACCATCAACTCCGGCCAGGAGTACTCGCAGAAGTTCGGCGCGCTCACCCACATCGGCCAGGACGAGGCCACCGCCGGCCAGGCGGCCGGCACCGAGCTGGCCTCGCGCGGCCGCAAGAACGTGCTCTGCGTGATCCACGAGCAGGGCAACGTCGGCCAGGAGCAGCGCTGCTCCGGCGCCCAGTCCAAGGCCGGCGGCGCCTTCCAGGTGCTCTACGTCAACGGCGTCGACATGCCCGACGCCCGCGCCGCGATCTCCGCCAAGCTCCAGGCCGACCCGGCCATCGACACCGTGCTCACCCTCTCCGGCCCGATGGCCGCCACCGGCCTCCAGGCCGTCCAGGACGCCCACCGCGCCGTCGAGCTGGACACCTTCGACCTGGGCACCCAGGTGGTCTCCGGGCTCAAGTCCGGCAGCGTCGGCTTCGCCGTCGACCAGCAGCCCTACCTCCAGGGCTACACCGGCGTCGACCTGATGTGGCTGTACAAGTACAACCTGAACATGCTCGGGGGCGGCAAGCCCGTCGAGACCGGCCCGCAGATCCTGACCAAGGACAACGCCGACGCGCTCGCCGAGTACGTCGCGAGGGGGACCAGGTGAGCACCCCCGACCTCCTCGCCCGGGACGGCCTGGTCGACGGGCGCCCGGCGGCCCTGCGCCGGCTCCTGGCCCGACCCGAGCTGGGCTCGCTGATCGCCGCCGTCGCCGTCTTCCTGGTCTTCGCCGTCGTCGCCGAACCCTTCCTGCGGGTCTCCTCGCTGGGCACCGTGCTGTACGCGGCCTCCACCATCGGGATCATGGCCGTGCCGGTCTCGCTGCTGATGATCGGCGGCGAGTTCGACCTCTCGGCCGGCGTGCTGGTCACCACCGCCGCGCTGACCTCCTCGATGGTCTCGTACCAGCTCACCGCGGTGACCTGGGTCGGCGTGCTGGTCTCGCTGGCGACCACGCTGGCCATCGGCTGGTTCAACGGGTGGATGCTCGGCCGCACCCGGCTGCCCAGCTTCATCGTCACGCTCGGCACCTTCCTGATGCTGACCGGCGCCAACCTGGGCGTCACCAAGGCGATCTCCGGGACGGTCTCCACCAAGTCGATCGCCGACATGCAGGGCTTCGCCTCCTGCCGCTGGCTGTTCGCCTCCGAGGTGACCATCGGCGGGCTCGCGATCAAGGCCACCGTCTGGTGGTGGCTGGGCCTGCTGGTCGTCGGCAGCTGGGTGCTGCTGCGCACCCGCTTCGGCAACTGGGTCTTCGCGGTCGGCGGCGACGCGGACGCGGCCCGCGCGGTCGGCGTGCCGGTCGCCCGCACCAAGACCCTGCTCTACCTGGGGGTCGGCTTCGGCGCCTGGGTGCTCGGCCAGCACCTGCTGTTCTCCTTCGACACCGTGCAGTCCGGCGAGGGCGTCGGCAACGAGCTGATCTACATCGTCGCGGCCGTCATCGGCGGCTGCCTGATCACCGGCGGCTACGGCTCGGTGGCCGGCTCCGCGCTCGGCGCGCTGATCTTCGGCATGGCCAGCAAGGGGATCATCTACGCCCAGTGGAACCCGGACTGGTTCAAGTTCTTCCTCGGCGCGATGCTGCTGCTGGCCGCGCTGCTGAACGCCTACGTCAAGCGACGGGCCGAGCGGGGGCCGCGATGAAGGTCGAGGATTCGACGGTTCCCACGGCGTCCACGGGGGACGAACTGCTCTCCCTGCACGGCGTGGGCAAGAGCTACGGCACCGTCCGGGCGCTCCAGGACGTCTCGCTGACCCTGCGGGCCGGCGAGATCAGCTGCGTGCTCGGCGACAACGGGGCCGGCAAGTCCACCCTGATCAAGATCATCGCGGGGCTGCACCGGCACGACGAGGGCATCCTGACCGTCGGCGGAGAGGACGTCCGCTTCGACTCCCCGCGCGAGGCCCTGGACCGCGGCATCGCCACCGTCTACCAGGACCTCGCGGTCGTCCCGCTGATGCCGGTCTGGCGCAACTTCTTCCTCGGCTCCGAGCAGGGCATGCGCCGCTGGGGCGGCCTGCGCCTGGACGCCGACGGGATGCGCGCCACCACCCGCGACGCGCTCGCCCGGATGGGCATCGACCTGCAGGACGTCGACCGGCCGATCGGCACCCTCTCCGGCGGGCAGCGCCAGTGCGTGGCGATCGCCCGCGCCGTGCACTTCGGCGCCAAGGTGCTGATCCTGGACGAGCCCACCGCCGCGCTCGGCGTCAAGCAGTCCGGGGTGGTGCTCAAGTACGTCACCGCCGCCCGCGACGCCGGGCTCGGAGTCGTGCTGATCACCCACAACCCGCATCACGCGTACCTGGTCGGCGACCACTTCACCCTGCTCAAGCGGGGCCGGATGGCGGGCAGCCACCCGCGTGCCGAGATCAGCCTCGAACAGCTCACCACCGAGATGGCCGGCGGCTCCGACCTCGCCGAGCTCTCGCACGAGCTGGCCCGGCCGTCGGCCTCCGGGGCGTCCGCGTCCGGAGCATCCGCGTCCGGTTCCGGGGCGTCCGCGTCCGGCTCTTCCGATTCCGACCCCGGCGATTCCGACCCCCGCGATTCCGAGCCCCGGGATCCCGACTCCCGTGAGGAGCGTCCGAAGCCGTGACCAGCTCCCAAAGCAGCACCCGGCCACCCGTCCTGCCCACCCTGCTCGGCCTCGGCCCGCGCGCCGAGCGCCGCCGGCGCGCCCTGCCCGCCGGGATACTGCGACTGCCCACCATCGGCGTCGACATCGGCGGCACCAAGGTGGTCGCCGGGGTGGTGGACGGCGAGGGCAAGGTGCTGGAGAAGCTGCGCACGGACACGCCGCACAAGAGCAAGAGCCCCAAGGTCGTCGAGGACGTCATCGTCGAGCTGGTGCTCCAGCTCGCCGACCGGCACGACGTCCACGCCGTCGGCGTCGGCGCGGCCGGCTGGGTCGACGCCGACCGCTCCAAGGTGCTGTTCGCCCCGCACCTCAACTGGCGCAACGAGCCGCTCCGGGACGCGCTCAGCGAGCGGCTGCGGTTCCCGGTGATCGTGGAGAACGACGCCAACGCGGCCGCCTGGGCCGAGTGGCGCTTCGGCGCCGGGCGCGGCGAGGACCACATGGTGATGCTGACGCTGGGCACCGGCATCGGCGGCGCGGTGGTCCGGGACGGCTACGTGGACCGCGGCAAGTACGGCCTGGCGGGCGAGTTCGGGCACATGCAGGTGCTGCCCGGCGGCCACCGCTGCCCGTGCGGCAACCGCGGCTGCTGGGAGCAGTACTCCTCCGGCAACGCGCTGGTGCGCGACGCGCGGGAGCTGGTGGCCGAGGAGTCGCCGGTGGTGCAGCCGCTGCTGGCCCGGGCGGGCGGTACGGTCGAGGGCATCACCGGACCGCTGGTCACCGAGGCCGCCCAGGACGGCGACCCGACCGCGACCGAGCTGCTCTACGAGGTCGGCACCTGGCTCGGCGTCGGCATCGCCAACCTGGCCGCCGCGCTGGACCCGGGCCGCTTCGTGATCGGCGGCGGGGTCTCCGAGGCGGGCGACCTGCTGCTCGGCCCGGCCCGGGACACCTTCCGCCGCACCCTCACCGGGCGCGGCTTCCGTCCGGAGGCCACCATCGTGCACGCCGCCCTCGGCAACGAGGCCGGCCTGGTCGGCGCGGCCGACCTGGCCCGGCAGGTGGCGCGGCGCTTCCGGACGATCAAGCGGCGGCGGGTGGAGCGCAGCGCGCTGTAGTCAGGGGGGCAGCCGACAGCCGACAGCCGACAGGTTTCAGATTTCAGCGAACAGATGACGTTATCTGTTCGCTGAAATCTGTCAGCTGTCGGCTGTCAGTTGTTCGCGGCACCTGTGCACGGCGCCCTTACCCGCCCGGTCTCAGCCCGCCGACTTCCAGCGGTTGCGGCCGTCGCTGCCGGGGCCGCAGACCATCGGGGTGCCCTTGCTGGTCACACCGGTCGCGCCGGCCGGCGAGCAGAAGGATCCGGAGTGGACCGTCCCGGCGGAGCCGCCGTCGGAGCCGGAGCCGGACCCGCCGGTGGCCGAGCCGCCGGAGCCGCTGCCGCCGGTGGTCGAGCCGCCGGAGCCGCTGCCGCCGGTGGTCGAGCCGCCCGACGCCGAGCCCCCTGAGCC
>NZ_JBEZUT010000128.1:0-22703 GCF_040636595.1 Kitasatospora sp. NPDC036755 | reverse complement strand
CGCCCACCGCGGCGGCCTCCTCGGCCAGCCGTCCGCCGCGCGGGCAGGCGACCAGCACCCGGTGCCCGGCCTCCCGCTGACCCCGGACCAGATCGGCGACGACGCGGGCGACCCCGCCGTCCACCGGCTGTGAAATGTGAAGGATCGTCATATGCACGGCGGCGAGCCTAGGGTGGCTCACCGGCGCCGGACGGCCCCCGTCACCCGCAGGTGGCGGTTCGGCCACCCGTACGGCTTTCGGCTCGTACGGGAGACCGAGCCGCTCGAATTCCCGGGCGATTCGACCGCTTCGATGGATCTACGCGCGCGAATCGCGCGGTTGGCGATTCCGGCGCCCGGGAGGTCCCGGCGGACCGGGACGGGCCTCGGTGAGGCTCAGCGGACCCCGATGAGGCTCAGCGGACCTCGGCGGCGAGGTTGGCCAGCACCTGGTCGTGGATCCGGTTCAGGCCCTTCGGGGCGAAGGTGCGCTCGAAGAAGCCCCCGATGCCGGTGGCCCCCTGCCAGGTCGTGTTCACGGTGACCTTGGAGCGCCCCTCGCCGACGGCCGCGACGGTCCAGGTGATCACCATGCTGGAGTTGGCGTCCTTCTCCACCAGCTGGTCCGGCTCGGGCGCGGACACGGTGAACAGGCAGTCGCGCACCCGCTTCTCGGTGGCCTGGAGCTTCCAGTGCACCTGGGTGCCGGCACCGGTGCCGCCGACCCGCACCTCGTACTCGCTGTACTGCGCGGGCAGCAGCTTCGGGCGGGTCACCTGGTAGTCGGCCAGCGCCTCGTACACCCGCTCGGGGGCGGCGTCGTAGACCCGCTCGGTGGTGGCCTGCACCTGTCCCATGACCTTGCTCTCCTCATGTGGTGGGAACCGCTCTGTCCGGCTAGCCAATCACAGGCTCACGCCCGCGACGCGGCGGGATAGGGTGGCCGGTGTGCTCGATCTGGTGACTGCAGTGCGCTACGTCGACCCGCTGCGGGCCGGCGGTTCCGTCCCCGGCGTGGTGGAGACCGACGACCTGGGAACGTACGTGGTCAAGTTCACCGGGGCCGCGCAGGGCCGCAAGGCGCTGATCGCCGAGGTGATCGTCGGCGAGCTGGCCCGGCGGCTGGGCCTGCGGGTGCCGGAGCTGCGGCTGGTGGACTTCGACCCGGCCGTCGCCGCGGACGAGCCGGACGCCGAGATCCAGGACATGCTCAAGGCCAGCGCCGGCCTCAACCTCGGGATGGACCTGCTGCCCGGCGCACGGGACTTCCGGCCGGGAATGATCGCGGTGGACTCGGCCGAGGCGGGCCGGGTGGTCTGGCTGGACGCGCTGACCGGCAACGTCGACCGCACCGTACACAACCCCAACCTGGTGGTCTGGCACGGCCGGCTCTGGCTGATCGACAACGGCGCCGCACTGATCTTCCACCACCGCTGGGCGGGCGCCGGGTCGGCGGTCGGCAAGCGGTACGACCTCAGCGCGCACGCGCTCGGCGGCTCGGCCCCGGACGTCCGGCTGGCCGACGAGGAGCTCGGACCGCTGGTCACCGTGCCACTGCTGGAGGAGGTGGTGGCGCTGGTCCCGGACGAGTGGCTGGCCGACGAGCCCGGCTTCGACTCGGTGGACGCCGTCCGGCACGCCTATGTCACCCACCTGGCCGCCCGGGTGGTGCTCTCGGAGGAGTGGCTGCCGGAGGGCTTCGCCACCCCCGACCAGCTGCGCGAGGCGGAGCGGCGGCAGGCGGCCCGGACCAGGGCCGGGCGGCCCGCCTGGCTGCGGGAGGTGCCGGACCTGCACGGCAAGCCGTCGGTGGAGACGGTCTGGGAGCACCACTTCGACGAGGGCTGACCGGGCCCGGGCGCGGCCCGGTCGGTGCCGTCCGCCCGCGATCGCCGGGCGACTTCCGGGCGGCCACAGGGTGATCGCGGGGCGACCGCCGACGAGCGGTCGGTGCCGGAACGCGACCGGGGAGCGGGACCCCGTGGGCCCGCTCCCCGGTACTGCCGTTCCTACCGCTTCCTACTGTTCAGAGGTGTCCGCGGTCAGCGCGTCAGCGCCACCACTGGACCGCCTTCTCGGCGTTGACCAGGCCCGCGCCGTAGAAGCCGTTGTCGTTCGTGGTGCCCTCGCAGGTGGCCTTCCACGCACCGGCACCGCCCGGGTTGAACTCGCCGGTCGGGCACGGGACGGACTCCGCGTGGCTGGTCAGCATCTCGGTCAGCTCGTCCGGGCTGGCCCACGGGAAGGTGCTGGCCAGCAGCGCGACCACACCGGCGACGTGCGGGGTGGCCATCGAGGTGCCCTGCATGTAGCCGTACTTGCCACCGGGGATGGTGGACAGGATGCGGCCGTCCTTGTCCGGGGTGTTCGGGATCTGGAAGCGGCGGTCACCACCGGGGGCGGTGACGGAGACGACGCCCTTGCCGTAGCTGGAGTAGTACGACTTGATGCCGTCGGAGCCCACCGCGGAGACGGCGACGACGCCGGGCAGCTCGGTCGGCAGCGACAGGCAGTCGTTGGTGACCGGGCGGGTCACCGGGGTGGTGTCGTCCGGGCTGGCCACGTCGACGGTCTTGTGCGCCAGGTCGAGGTTCTCGTTGCCCGCGGCGGCGACGTTGAGGACGCCCTTGCGCTGCGAGAAGGCGACGGCCTTGCGGACGGCGTCCGAGATGGCCGCCTGGTCCTTGTCCGTCTTGCAGTTGAACATCCACGGGTCGACGAAGTAGCTGTTGTTCGTCACCTTGAAGTTGTGCTCGCCGGCCCACACGAAGCCGCAGATCGCGTTCTCCGCGTAGATCATGCCGGCGTCGTCGACGACCTTGACGGCGGCCAGCTTGACGCCCGGCGCGACGCCGACGACGCCCTTGCCGTTCTTGGCGGCGCCGATGGTGCCCGCCACGTGGGTGCCGTGGTCGCTGGTGGTCGGCTGCCAGGCCTTCCAGTCGGTGTTCGTCCTGCCGTCGATGCAGGAGACCGACTGCGAGGCGTCCACGTTGGCGGCCAGGTCCTCGTGGGTGGCGTCGATGCCGGAGTCCAGCACGCCGACGGTCACGTTGCGGCTGCCGAGCGAGATCTTGTGGGCCTTGTCGGCACCGATCTGACGCATGTCCCACTGGTAGGCGCCGTAGGGCTCCTCGCCCGGAGCGGCCGCGACGGTCGGCTCGGCGGCGACGTCGGCCTTGCCCTGGTCGGAGGCCTGGATGCCCTTGGTGCGGCTGGCGCCGACCGAGTCGACACCCTTGGCCAGGCGCAGCTTCTCGGCGAACTTGGTGTCGGTCGAGCGGGCGACCACGACGCCGACCTGCTCGTACGACTGGACCACGGTGCCGCCGAGACCGGTGATGGCCTTCTCGACCTTCTGCACCTGGCCGTGGTTGGCCTTGGTGTTGACGATGTAGCTCATCAGCGGACCGGTCGTCGAGTCGGCCGAGGGGGCCGCGACGGCGGTGCCGGCCGGCAGCGCGAGGGCGCCGGCGGTGGCGAGCACGACGCCCACTGCCGCGTACCGGGTACGGCTGATCCGAGGAACACGCATGAGGGTTGGCCTCCCGAGTCGTCAGGCGGCAGCTGCGGTGGGCAGGTGCGCTCTGGGAATGACCGGGACGCTAATGAATATTTGCTTATAAGCGCAAGAGGTAGTCATCTAATCGTCACATCTTGACCAGGAACCGGGGTTACGGCCGCCCCGGGATCAACAAGGAAACAGAGGTCAAGAGTGTTAAAAAGTGATGGTTCGCCGACGTGCGGCCACGACCGCCACGACCACGGCCACCAGCGCGGATCGCACCGCTACAACGCGTACAACCGACGCGCGTTGTCCCCGCCGACCAGCCGCGTCACCCGCTCGGCGTCGGCCGCGGAGCAGGCGCCGTCGGCCAGCCAGTCCGCGAGCAACACACCCAGTCCGTACCGGAACTGACAGGTGCCCACCAAATACAGTTCGGGAAGCCCGTAGGCGTCGGTGGAGAAGAGCATTTTCCCGAACGGGGCCAGCTCCAGCATCTCGCCCAGCACCGCGGCCACCCGCGGGCCGGTGTAGGAGGCCGTCAGCCCGAGGTCGGTGTACACCGTCGGGAAGGCCTGGGCCAGCCAGGCGGCCTGCCGGTGGTACGGGTAGCCGTGCAGCAGCACCAGCGGGACACCGCTGGGCTCGGCGGCCCGCACGAAGTCCGTCAGCAGGGACGGATCGGCCCGGTGCAGGGTGAGGTCCGGATCCCCGAAGCCGGTGTGGAGTTGGAGCGGCAGGCCGAGGTCGGCGCAGACGTCCACGGCCGTCCACAGCAGGTGGTGCAGCAGCACCGGGTCGGCCGGCCGGTCCGACCCGGCCCGCAGATGGGCACCGGCCGCGGCCACCACGGCGGCGGTGGAGGGGCGTTCGGCCGGGACGGCCAGGCCGTGCCGGTAGGCGAGCACCGACTTGACCGCGACGGCCCCGGCGGCGGCCGATCCGAGCGCCTGCGCGACGGCCCGCGGCCAGTCACCGGCGCCGGACGCCACCGCCCCGGCGACCGACTCCAGCCGGACCACCTCGCGCACCGACGCCCCGGCGGCCTCGGCGAGCCCGGCCGGCGGCAGCAGCTCCTGGCCCGCGGCGGCGGTCAGCCCGGTGTCCACCAGGAGGGTGTCCAGCCCGGCCGCCGCCAGCAGCCTCCCGGTGGCCTCGGCCGCGCCCAACTCCCGCCGCCGGGCCAGGTAGTCGGCGGCCGGGGTGTGCGCGGGCAGGCCCAGCGCGGGCGGGCACCAGCGCCGCACCGCGAGGCCCAGCGCGCTGTCGAAGGGCGAACAGCCGGGCGCGGGCGGCCGGTCGGACTCGGTGAGCAGCCCGGCCAGGGCCTCGTCGGTGAGCTCGACCGCCACCACGCTGTGGCAGTGGTGGTCGACCAGCGAGGGCTCCTGCGGCCGGGCCATGGTCAGTACCGCCAGCGGGTGGCCGCGACCAGCTCCTCGGGCGTGACGGCCGCGCTCTGCTCCTGCTCCGCCCGGCGCACCGCCAGCACCGCCTGGAAGAGCGGCTCCCCGAGCGCCTCGCGCAGCACCGCCGAGCGCTCGTACGCGGCGATCGCCTCGGCCGGTCCCGTCGGCAGCCGGGGCACCGTGCCGGGCTCGGCGGCTGCCGGATCCCCGGTGAACTCCGGTGGCAGCGCGCGGCGTTGGTCCAGCCCGGCGAGGCCGGCCGCGATCACCCCGCCGACCGTCAGGTACGGGTTGCCGCTCGCGTCGAAGCACTTGACCTCGGCGTTGGCGGCGGCGGACCGCTCACCGGTGGAGCCCGTCACCAGGCGCAGCGCGGCCTCCCGGTTCTCCAGGCCCCAGCACTGGTAGGCGCCGGCCCAGTGCGAGGGCACCAGCCGCAGGTACCCGGCCGGGCTGGAGCAGCCCAGCACCAGCAGCTCGGGCAGCGCGTCGAGCACTCCGGCGAGGAAGCCCTCGGCCTCGGCCGTCAGGCCGTGCGGGCCGGGGCCGCCGTGGCCGAGGTTGCGGCCGTCCCGCCAGAGGCTGACGTGCAGGTGCCCGCCGTTGCCGACGCCGCCCGCCTCGACCACCGGGGCGAAGGAGACCCGCAGGCCGTGCCGGGCGGAGACGGCCCGGACGGTGTGCCGGACCAGCACGGAGGTGTCGGCGGCGGCGACCGGGCCCTCCGGGGCGACCGAGACCTCGAACTGGCCCGGGGAGTACTCGGGGTGGATCTGGAGGACGCTCAGCCCCTGCCGGTCGAGGGCGCGCAGGACGTCGCGCAGGTAGTCGGAGAGATCGGTGACCCGGTGCATCCCGTACGCGGGGCCGTGCGTCGGGTACTGCGGCTCCTCCCCCGGGGCGCCGGCCAGCGCGACCGTCCACTCGACCTCGATGCCGGCCTTGAGGCTCAGGCCGCGGGCGGCCGCCACGGCCCGGGCCCGGCGGGCGAACAGCCGCTGGCAGCCGGGGTGCGGGGTGCCGGCCTGGGTGTACCTGTCCCCCGGGGCCCAGGCCCAGCCGGGCTGGGCGGCCAGCGGGACGATCCGGTCGAGGTCCGGGTAGAGCCTGAGGTCCCCAGTGGGGCCGCCGATGATCGGGCTGGTGGTGATCCCGTCGTCGGCGAGGAAGACGTCGAAGCAGGGCGCGGTGCCGACGCCCCACTGCGCGGCGTGCACCAGGCCGCCGAGCGGCACGGCCTTGACCCGGGTGATGCCGGCGTTGTCCACCCAGGTGACGGCCACCGCCTCGACGGCGTCGGTGCGCAGCCGGTCGACGGCCTGCTCGGCGCGCGCGGCCCGCTCGGCGCGCGGCGGCAGCGCGACGGCCTCCGCCGCGGCGGCGGCGAGCCGTTCGGCGGTGACGGGCGGCTCGGCGGGACCGGGCGCGGTGGGGCCGGCGGTGGCGGTTCCGGTGGTCATGCCCTCATGCTGCCCAGCCGGCCGGGGCCGGCTAACTCCCCTATCGGGTGGTCCCCTTGGCCGCCCCGTTCACCCGTTCACTCGTTCGGGTAAAAACCGGGTTCCCCGCCGGCCGCCCGCCCGCGGTCCCGGGCGGGTTTCCGCCCACACCCCCTTCCTACTCGCGAGTAGCTTCGCTACAGTGGCCGGACGCACCACCGCCGGGCCTCGGGAGCCGCACCGGCGGGGCCCGCGGTCGCCGTGTCTCCGGCGCCCGCCCAGTGCGCTTTCACCGGCCGGTGCCGCGGATCGCGGCGGGCCGGATCCCCCCTCGTATCAGAGCCGCTTCCTTCACCCTCGAGCGCCTGAGCACCACGGCACATCCGCAGTTCGGCCGGAGCGGACCGGCCGCTGCACCGGTGCGCCGCACCCCGTCATCTCCCCAGCCCCCGCGCGTGGACCCTCCTCCGGCGGCGGCCGCCCCCGGCGCACGGGCGCGGCGGCGTGCCCGCCGGAGCACGCGCGGGCCCTTCAGGACTAGGAGTCAGGACAATGGAGCGTCCCTTCCCCGCCGTCGCCGTCGTCGGCCTCGGCACGATGGGTGCCGGCGTCGCGGTGGCGGTCGCCAAGAGCGGCCGCCGGGTGATCGGCATCGAGGCCACCGAGGACTCGGCCGCCCGGGCGCTGGCCCGGATCGAGGAGGCCACCGCGCACGCGGTGGACCGGGAACGGCTGACCGCCGAGGAGCGCACCGGGCTGCTGGCCCGGATCTCCGTCGGCCACGAGCTGTCCGCCGCCGGCGGCGCGGACCTCGTCATCGAGGAGGTGCCCGAGCAGTTGGAGCTGAAGCGGGAGGTGTTCGCCGAGCTGGACCGGATCTGCCCGGAGACCACCGTGCTGGCCACCGGCACCACCGCGCTGTCGGTGACCCGGATCGCCGCGGCGACCGGCCGTCCGGAGCGGGTGCTCGGCCTGCACTTCTTCAACCCGGTGCACGGCATGAAGCTGGTCGAGGTGGTCCGCACGGTGCTGACCTCCCCGCGGACCGCCGAGGACGCCGCCGCCTTCGCCCGCGACCTCGGCAAGGAGCCGGTCGCGGCCGGCGACCGGGCCGGCTTCGTGGTGAACGGCCTGCTGTTCGCCTACCTGAACCAGGCCGCCGCGATGTTCGAGTCCAAGTACGCCTCGCGGGAGGACATCGACGCCGCGATGCGCCTCGGCTGCGGCCTGCCGATGGGCCCGCTGGCACTGCTCGACCTGATCGGCATCGACACCGCGCGCACCGTGCTGGAGGCGATGTACGAGCAGTCCCGGGACCGCCTGCACGCGCCCGCGCCGATCCTCGGCCAGCTGGTCGCGGCCGGGCTGCTGGGCCGCAAGACCGGGCGCGGCTTCTACACCTACGAGGCGCCCGGCTCGTCCCGGGCCGTGGACGCGGCCACCGGCCCGGCCCGGCCCGCGGTGCCCGGCCGAGAGGTGCGCACCGTCGGCGTCTGCGGCTCGGGGACGATGGCCACCGGCATCGCCGAGGTGTTCGCCAAGGCCGGGCACCCGGTGCTGCTGGCCGCCCGCAGCCAGGCGAAGGCCGACCGGGCCAAGGCGCAGCTGGCCCGGTCCCTGGAGCGCTCGGTGGCCAGGGGCCGGCTGTCCGACGGGCAGCGGGACGCCGCGCTGGCGCTGGTGACCCCGGTCGGCCGGTACGCCGAGCTGGCCGAGGTCGACCTGGTGGTCGAGGCGGTCGCCGAGGACCTGGAGGTCAAGCGGGAGCTGTTCGCCACCCTGGACAAGATCGTCAGGCCGGGCGCGGTGCTCGCCACCACCACCTCCTCGCTGCCGGTGATCAGCTGCGCGACCGCCACCGCGCGGCCGCAGGACGTGATCGGCATGCACTTCTTCAACCCGGCGCCGGCCATGAAGCTGGTCGAGGTGGTCTCCACCGTGCTGACCGCGCCGGACGTCACCGCGACCGTGCTGGAGCTGACGGCCCGGGTGCACAAGCACCCGGTGGAGTGCGGCGACCGGGCCGGCTTCATCGTCAACGCGCTGCTCTTCCCCTACCTGAACGACGCGGTGCGGATGCTCCAGGAGCACTACGCGACGGTGGACGACATCGACACCGCGATGAAGCTCGGCTGCGGCTACCCGATGGGCCCGTTCGAGCTGTTGGACGTGGTCGGCCTGGACGTCTCGCTGACGATCGAGCAGGTGCTGCACCAGGAGTTCCGCGAGCCCGGCCTGGCCGCCGCTCCGCTGCTGGAGCACCTGGTCGCGGCGGGCTGCCTGGGCCGCAAGACCGGTCGCGGCTTCCGCGACCACGCGCGCCGGTGACCGTGCCGCAGGCCGGGGGCGGCCCGTACGAGCTTCCGTACGAGCCGCCGTACGAGCCGCCGTTCGGGCTCCCGCCGGCCGGTCCGCCCGCCGCGCAGCCGCACGGTTCCGCGTCCGCGGCGGCCGCCCCGCGCCCCGGCTGGAGCCCCGGGACGGTGCCCTCGCGCTGGCCCCGCCCGGCCGTGACCGGACCGGTCGCACCGGTACGACGGGGAAGGGCCGCGGCCCCGCCGTCCGGGCCGTGTAGCGTTCCGGACATGGATCGGGTTCAGTCAACCTCCCCGCAGCACCCCGCCGGGCCGCACGGCGGCGCCGACCGGACCGCCTCCTCGACCGGGGGCACCGGGCCGGAAGGCGGGCCGGGCAGCCGCCGGGCGGCGGCCCAGCGCCAGCAGATGCGCCAGGACCTGGCCACGGCCGCGATGGAGCTGTTCGCCTCGCAGGGCTACGAGGAGACCACGGTCGACCAGATCGCGGCCGCCGCCGGGGTGGCCCGGCGCACCTTCTTCCGGTACTTCCGGTCCAAGGAGGAGGCGATCTTCCCGGACCACGACGACACCCTGGTCCGGGTGGCCGACCTGCTGGCCAGCGCGGAGCCGGAGGAGCACCCGCTGGACGTGGTCTGCCGCGGCATCAAGGAGGTGCTGCGGATGTACGCCTCCACCCCGGGGGTGTCGGTGGCGCGGTACCAGCTGATCCGTCAGGTCCCGGCGCTGCGCGAGCGGGAGATCGCCGTGGTGGCCCGCTACGAGCGGCTGTTCACCCGCTACCTGCTGGGGCGCTTCGACACCGGCGAGTCCATCCCGACCGGCTGGCAGCGCGGCGGCGAGGACGACTCGATGCTGGCCGAGGTCTCGGCGGCGGCGGTCGTCGCGGCGCACAACCACGTGCTGCGGCGCTGGCTGCGGGCCGGCGGCCGGGGCGACGTGGAGGCGCAGCTGGACCACTCCTTCGAGGTGATCCGGCGGACCTTCTGGGCCTCCAGCGCGCCGGGTGCCAGACGGCGGGGATCGGTGGTGGCACCGGGTGCCACTGGGACCCCGGGGGACGTCGGGGCGGAGAGCGCACTGAGTGCCAGCCCCGGAGGTGAGGTGCTCATCACAGTCGCCAGGACGGACGCTCCACTGGACGTCGTGGTGGACAGCATCCGGGCTGCCCTGAGTGGCGCCAGGCCGTCGTAAGCAGGGCATTCACGCAGGTCAGAGTGGTTCGAAAGGCCCGCGCCGCACGTTCGGCGCGGGCCTTTCGCATGCCCGCGCAACGCGTGTCACGCCGCCCCGGAAGCCGTCGGAATTCCTGGCACCCGGTGTCTTTACGAGTGGCACAGGGTGCCACTACCTTGTTACTCACCAGTCGCGGCGCCGCGGCTCCCCACCTCGGCGCGCCGTCGTCCGGCGTTCCCACACCCCGGGAGCAGAGCCAGCACGGCCCGGTCCACCCCGGGCTCCCCGCCTGACCCGCCCACCACCCATCTCAGCGAAGCCGGTGTCCGCTCCCGGCTCCCCCAGACGCCCTGTGACCCTCGCACAGGTACGCCTTCGGAGGCAGCCATGCAGGAAATCCTCGACGCGATCCTCAGCACCGACAGCACGTCGGCGGACTTCGCGGCGATCAAGCTCCCCGAGTCCTACCGGGCGGTCACGCTCCACAAGGACGAGGAGCAGATGTTCGCCGGCCTCGACAGCCGCGACAAGGACCCCCGCAAGTCCCTTCACCTCGACGACGTCGCCCTGCCCGAGCTGGGCCCCGGCGAGGCCCTGGTCGCCGTCATGGCCAGCGCGGTCAACTACAACACCGTCTGGAGCTCGATCTTCGAGCCGGTCTCCACCTTCGGCTTCCTGGAGCGCTACGGCCGGCTGTCCCCGCTGACCAAGCGTCACGACCTGCCGTACCACGTGGTCGGCTCCGACCTCTCCGGCGTGGTGCTGCGCACCGGCGCCGGGGTCAACGCCTGGAAGCCGGGCGACGAGGTCGTCGCGCACTGCCTCTCGGTCGAACTGGAGTCCGCGGACGGCCACAACGACACGATGATGGACCCGGAGCAGCGCATCTGGGGCTTCGAGACCAACTTCGGCGGCCTGGCCCAGCTGGCCCTGGTGAAGACCAACCAGCTGCTGCCCAAGCCCAAGCACCTCACCTGGGAGGAGGCCGCCTCCCCCGGCCTGGTCAACTCCACCGCCTACCGCCAGCTGGTCTCGCGCAACGGCGCCGGCATGAAGCAGGGCGACAACGTGCTGATCTGGGGTGCCAGCGGCGGCCTCGGCTCGTACGCCACCCAGTACGCGCTGGCCGGCGGCGCCACCCCGATCTGCGTGGTCTCCAACGACCAGAAGGCCGAGATCTGCCGCGCCATGGGCGCCGAGGCGATCATCGACCGCTCCGCCGAGGACTACCGGTTCTGGAAGGACGAGAACACCCAGGACCCGCGCGAGTGGAAGCGCCTGGGTTCGCGGATCCGCGAGTTCACCGGCGGCGAGGACGTGGACATCGTCTTCGAGCACCCGGGCCGGGAGACCTTCGGCGCCTCGGTGTACGTCACCCGCAAGGGCGGCACGATCGTCACCTGCGCCTCCACCTCCGGCTACATGCACCAGTACGACAACCGGTACCTGTGGATGTCGCTCAAGCGGATCGTCGGCTCGCACTTCGCCAACTACCGCGAGGCCTTCGAGGCCAACCGCCTGATCGCCAAGGGCAAGATCCACCCGACCCTGTCCAAGGTCTACTCCCTGGCGGAGACCGGACAGGCCGCCCTGGACGTCCAGCACAACAAGCACCAGGGCAAGGTCGGCGTGCTCTGCCTGTCCCCCGAGGAGGGCCTGGGCGTCACCGACCACGAGCTGCGCGAGAAGCACCTGCCCGCCATCAACCTCTTCCGTGAGCTTGACGAGCGGACCATCCGACCGAGCCGGAACGTGTGAGCCCCTCGATGACCGAACCCCAGAAGCGCGACCGCCCCTGGCTGATGCGCACCTACGCCGGCCACTCCACCGCGAGCGACTCCAACGCGCTCTACCGGCGGAACCTGGCGAAGGGCCAGACCGGGCTGTCCGTCGCCTTCGACCTGCCGACCCAGACCGGCTACGACTCCGACCACGTCCTCGCCCGCGGCGAGGTCGGCCGGGTCGGCGTCCCGGTCGGGCACGTCGGCGACATGCGCACCCTGTTCGACGGCATCCCGCTCGAACGGACCAACACCTCCATGACGATCAACGCCACCGCGATGTGGCTGCTGGCGCTCTACCAGGTGGTCGCCGAGGAGCAGGGCGCGGACGTCGCCGCGCTCACCGGCACCACCCAGAACGACATCGTCAAGGAGTACCTGTCGCGCGGGACGCACGTCTTCCCGCCCGGCCCGTCGGTGCGGCTGATCACCGACATGATCGCCTACACGGTCGGCAACATCCCCAAGTGGAACCCGATCAACATCTGCAGCTACCACCTGCAGGAGGCCGGGGCGACGCCCGTCCAGGAGATCGCCTACGCGATGTGCACCGCCATCTCGGTGCTCGACGCCGTGCGCGACTCCGGCCAGGTGCCGGCCGAGCGGATGGGCGAGGTGGTCGCCCGGATCTCCTTCTTCGTCAACGCCGGCGTGCGCTTCGTCGAGGAGATGTGCAAGATGCGCGCCTTCGCCCGGCTGTGGGAGAAGGTCACCCGGGAGCGCTACGGCGTCACCGACCCCAAGCAGCGGCGCTTCCGCTACGGCGTCCAGGTCAACTCGCTCGGCCTGACCGAGGCCCAGCCGGAGAACAACGTCCAGCGGATCGTCCTGGAGATGCTGGCCGTCACCCTCTCCAAGGACGCCCGCGCGCGGGCCGTCCAGCTGCCCGCCTGGAACGAGGCGCTCGGCCTGCCCCGGCCCTGGGACCAGCAGTGGTCGCTGCGCATCCAGCAGGTGCTGGCGTACGAGTCGGACCTGCTGGAGTACGGCGACATCTTCAACGGCTCCGAGGTGATCGGCGCCAAGACCGACGAGCTGCTGGCCGGCGCCGAGGCGGAGATCGCCAAGGTGCTGGAGATGGGCGGGGTGATTCCCGCCGTCGAATCCGGTTACCTGAAGTCCAACCTGGTCTCCTCGCACGCCGCCCGCCGGGCCCGGATCGAGTCCGGCGAGGACAAGATCGTCGGGGTGAACTGCTTCGACACCACCGAGCCGAGCCCGCTCACCGCCGACCTCGACACCGCGATCATGGTGGTCGACCCGGCCTCCGAGCAGTCCGTGCTCGCCGCCCTGGAGGCCTGGCGCGCCGAGCGCGACGAGGCCGCCGCCCAGGAGGCGCTGGCCGGGCTCAAGGCCGTCGCCGCCACCGAGGCCAACCTGATGCCGGCCACGCTCGCCTGCGCCCGGGCCGGCGTCACCACCGGCGAGTGGGCCTTCGCCCTGCGCGAGGTCTTCGGCGAGTACCGCGCGCCCACCGGCGTCGGCGGCGCCCCCGTCGCGGTGGCCGCCGAGCCCGGCGGCGAGCTGGAGCAGGTCCGCGCCGCGGTCGCCGCGACCGCCGCGGAACTGGGCGCCGGCAAGCTGCGCCTGCTGGTCGGCAAGCCCGGCCTGGACGGGCACTCCAACGGCGCCGAGCAGATCGCCGTGCGCGCCCGCGACGCCGGGTTCGAGGTGGTCTACCAGGGCATCCGGCTGACCCCGGAGCAGATCGTCTCCGCCGCCGTCGCGGAGGACGTGCACTGCGTGGGCCTGTCCATCCTCTCCGGCGCGCACAGCGAACTGGTGCCCGACGTCCTGAAGCGGCTGCGCCGCGCCGGGGTGGAGGATGTCCCGGTGATCGTGGGTGGCATCATCCCGGCAGCGGACGGCGAGGCCCTCAAGGCCGCCGGCGTCGCCGCCGTGTTCACCCCGAAGGACTTCGGCATCACCACCATCATCGGCCGGATCGTGGACGAGATCCGGCTGGCCAACAAGCTCCAGCCGTGGACGCCCGCACCGACCGCGGCCACGAACTGACCAGCTGACCAGCTGACCACTGGGAAGGGACCCTCGATTCTCATGACCCCCGTCAACCGCCTGCGCCCGCGCCGCTCCTGCCTCGCCGTGCCGGGCAGCAACCCGCGCTTCCTGGAGAAGGCCCAGGGCCTGCCGGCCGACCAGGTCTTCCTCGACCTGGAGGACGCCTGCGCCCCGCTGGTCAAGGAGAGCGCGCGCCACAACATCGTGGACGCCCTCAACAACGGCGACTGGGGCGGCAAGACCCGCGTCGTGCGCGTCAACGACTGGACCACCCACTGGACCTACCGCGACGTGATCACCGTGGTCGAGGGCGCCGGCCCCAACCTCGACTGCATCATGCTGCCCAAGGTGCAGGACGCCGAGCAGGTCAAGGCGCTCGACCTGCTGCTCACCCAGATCGAGAAGACCATGGGCTTCGAGGTCGGCCGGATCGGCATCGAGGCGCAGATCGAGAACGCCAAGGGCCTGATCAACGTCGACGCCATCGCCGAGGCCTCGCCCCGGCTGGAGACCATCATCTTCGGCCCCGCCGACTTCATGGCCTCCATCAACATGAAGTCGCTGGTCGTCGGCGAGCAGCCGCCCGGCTACAACGCCGACGCGTACCACTACATCCTGATGCGCATCCTGATGGCCGCCCGCGCCAACGACCTCCAGGCGATCGACGGCCCCTACCTCCAGATCCGCAACCAGGAGGGCTACCGCGAGGTCGCCCGCCGCTCGGCCGCCCTCGGCTTCGACGGCAAGTGGGTGCTCCACCCGGACCAGGTCGCCGCCGCGAACGAGATCTACTCGCCCGCGCAGGAGGACTACGACCACGCCGAGCTGATCCTCGACGCGTACGACTACTGCACCTCCGAGGCGGGCGGCGCCAAGGGCTCCGCGATGCTCGGCGACGAGATGATCGACGAGGCCAGCCGCAAGATGGCGCTGGTCGTCGCCGGCAAGGGCCGGGCCGCGGGCATGCAGCGCACCACCAAGTTCGAGATCCCGGAAAGCTGAGGGCCCACGGCATGCAGTTCGGACGCACCTACGAGGAGTTCGAGGTCGGCGCGGTCTACCGGCACTGGCCCGGCAAGACGGTCACCGAGTACGACGACCACCTCTTCTGCCTGCTCACCATGAACCACCACCCCCTCCACATGGACACCAACTACGCGGAGAGGACGACCGACTTCGGCAGGAACGTCGTGGTCGGCAACTACGTCTACTCGCTGCTGCTCGGCATGTCCGTCCCGGACGTCTCCGGCAAGGCGATCGCCAACCTGGAGATCGAGTCGCTGCGCCACGTCGCACCGACCTTCCACGGCGACACCCTCTACGGCGAGACGACCGTGCTCGACAAGTGGCCGTCCAAGTCCAAGGACGACCGCGGCATCGTGTACGTCGAGACCAAGGGGTACAAGCAGGACGGCACGGTCGTCTGCGTCTTCCGCCGCAAGGTGATGGTGCCGACCGCGACGTACGTCGAGGAGCGCGGCGGCGAGCAGCCCGGCCGTCCGACCCCGCTCTCCTGAGCCGTCCCGCCTTCCGCCGCTCCCCTTTATAGGGGGCCTCCTCCCACGGACGGCCCCCTCGGCAGACCCCGGACGGGCAGGCCGCCGTCATCGGCCACGCCCCACCCGGAACGGGGGCCCTGCTGCCGCAGCCACGCCGGCAGGGCCCCCGCAATCCCCCCCCCCCGGGGGATTCCCCGACTTTCCGCAGACCCTCAGACCTTTCGGAGCCGCACGATGGGACGCCTCGCACAGACCGACGGCCTCACCGAGATCCAGCGGGACATCCTCGCCACCGTGCGGGATTTCGTCGACAAGGAGATCATTCCGGTCGCGACCGAGCTGGAGCACAAGGACGAGTACCCGACCGCCATCGTCGAGGGGATGAAGCAGCTCGGCCTGTTCGGCCTCACCATCCCCGAGGAGTACGGCGGCCTCGGCGAGTCGCTGCTCACCTACGCCCTGGTGGTCGAGGAGATCGCCCGCGGCTGGATGTCGGTCTCCGGCATCGTGAACACCCACTTCATCGTGGCGCACATGATCAACGCCCACGGCACCCAGGAGCAGAAGGACCACTTCCTGCCGAGGATGGCCGCGGGGGAGATCCGCGGCGCCTTCTCGATGTCCGAGCCGGGCCTGGGCTCCGACGTTTCGGCCATCTCCACCAAGGGCGTCAGGGACGGCGACTCCTACGTCCTCAACGGCCAGAAGATGTGGCTCACCAACGGCGGCACCTCCACCCTCGTCGCGGTCCTCTGCAAGACCGACGAGGGCGGCAGCTCCCCGTACAAGAACATGACCACCTTCCTGATCGAGAAGACGGCCGGCTTCGGCCCGAACCCGGCCGTGCCCGGCCTGACCGTGCCCGGGAAGATCGAGAAGATGGGCTACAAGGGCGTCGACACCACCGAGCTGGTGCTCCAGGACGTCCGGATCCCGGCGGACCGCGTCCTCGGCGGCGTCCCGGGCAAGGGCTTCTACCAGATGATGGACGGCGTCGAGGTCGGCCGCGTCAACGTCGCCGCCCGCGGCTGCGGCGTCGCCCGGCGCGCCTTCGAACTGGGCATCTCATACGCCCAGCAGCGCTCCACCTTCGGCAAGAAGATCGCCGAGCACCAGGCCATCCAGTTCAAGCTCGCCGAGATGGCCACCAAGGTCGAGGCCGCCCACCAGATGATGGTCATGGCCGCCCGCAAGAAGGACGGCGGCGAGCGCAACGACCTCGAGGCCGGCATGGCCAAGTACCTGGCCTCCGAGTACTGCAAGGAGGTCGTCGAGGACGCCTTCCGCATCCACGGCGGCTACGGCTTCTCCAAGGAGTACGAGATCGAGCGCCTCTACCGCGAGGCCCCGATGCTGCTCATCGGTGAAGGAACTGCGGAGATCCAGAAGATGATCGTCGGCCGCCGGCTCCTGGAGGAGTACCGGATCGCCGACTGATCCCCGGTCGCCCGCCGACGGACCGCGTCGCCGGGCGACCCCCTCGAACCGCCGGTCGACGGGCGTGCGGGCCCGTCCCGGCGGAGCGCCGTGCCCCGTCACGGGCCCGGCCTGGTCCGCCTGGGTCCGGCACGGCCTCCAGGAAGCGGCCGCAGGGCGTACAGCTGCAACGACGCGCCCTGCGGCCGCTTCCGCACACCCGCTTCCGTCCGCAACGTCCGTTCCGTGCGCCGGGTTGCGCCGGCGCACCCGTTGAGACAAGAGTCACCAGCCCTGTCCGGTCCCTTGGGAACCGGACCGGGTCGAGCTACGGTCGTAGGAGTGGACGCGCACACGCGCCGCCACCGGACACATGAACGAGCAGGCGGGTTGCCCACCCACCGTGTGCTCCCGATAGCATCCACCGGGACAGCAAGCCGTCCCTCTATTACCGATCCCGCGGTGGCCCCCGTCCAGCGGCCATGATCCCCCGCGACAAAGGTCTTCGATGCCCATCAGCCCGTCCCCTCACACCTCCGTCACGGACCGCGATGCCCTCGCAGCCCCGACGGCCGGTCGGCGACCCCGCGTGACCATCGCGCGCGGAGCCACCCCCTGGTTCGTCCCCACCCTCGCCACGGCCGCCGTGACCACCGCCCTCACCCGGCGCAGCGGCAAGTGGGCCCTGGCGGCGGTACCGGCCTGTGCGCTCAGCGCGGGCATGCTGTGGTTCTTCCGCGACCCCGAGCGTGAGATCGGCACGGGCAGAGTGATCTCCCCCGCCGACGGCGTGGTGCAGAGCATCGACGCCTGGCCGGACGGCCGCACCCGGGTCGCCATCTTCATGAGCCCGCTGAACGTCCACGTCAACCGCGCGCCCCTGCCGGGCACGGTGACGTCGGTCGAGCACGTCGCGGGCGGCTTCGTCCCCGCGTTCAACAAGGACAGCGACCAGAACGAGCGGGTCGTCTGGCACTTCGACACCGAGCTCGGCGACATCGAGATGGTCCAGATCGCGGGGGCCGTGGCCCGCCGGATCGTGCCGTACGTGGACGCCGGAACCAAGGTCGAGCAGGGCGACCGGATCGGCCTGATCCGGTTCGGGTCCCGGGTCGACACCTACCTGCCGGCCGGCGTCGAGGTCGGCGTCGAGGTCGGCCAGAAGACCACAGCCGGGGTGACGCGCCTTGACCGTGACTGATCCTGAGACAATCGTCGGCTTGGACGACGAGGAGACGGCCCTGCGCCGCCGCCGCTGGGCGCGCGACCGCGAGCTGCGCGCCCCGCGCTCTCCCCAGCACCTGTCCACCGCCGACTTCCTGACCCTGGGGAACGCCGTCTGCGGCTTCCTCGCGATCTACTCGATCACCACCGGGGTCCTGGTCCCGCACATCACCAACCCGGACGCCGCTCCGGACCGGCACAGCGCCGCCACCGCGGTCACGCTGCTGCTGATCGGCTCGATGTGCGACCTCTTCGACGGCCTGGTGGCGCGCAAGCTGCGCTCCTCCGCCCTCGGAGCGGAACTGGACAACCTGGCGGACCTGATCAGCTTCGGCATCGCGCCGGCCTACTTCGTCGCGGTCTGGGGCATGGTCTCCCAGGGCTCCAACAGCAAGCTGTCGGCGCTGATCGCCATCACGGTGCTGCTGGCGGTGGTCCTGCGGCTGGCCCGCTTCTCGGCCGTCAAGATGCGGCCCGGGGTGTTCCAGGGCATGCCCTGCCCGATGGGCGCCATGACGGTCATCGCCATCGTGCTGCTCGACCCGCCGTTCCTGCCCGGGCTGCTCGCCATCTTCGGCGCCGCGTACCTGATGGTCAGCCGGATCGAGTACCCGAAGCCGCAGGGGCTGCTGGCCACCGCCACGCTGTGCTGGGTCGTCGTCGCGATCGGCTGCCTGGCCGCCTGGGCGACCGGGCTGCCCGGTGGTGACACCCTGATGCACGTCGGCGCGTTCGCCCAGATCACGCTCGCCGCGATGGCGCCGCTGCTGGTCATCCGCCGCAAGGTGGGGCAGAAGGTCGGCGACGTCCGCGCCCGGCGGGCGGAGTCGCGGCTCGGCTGAGAGTCCCGTTCGGCATTCCGGCCTCACGGCACGGGGAAGGGCCCGGAACCTGATGGTTCCGGGCCCTTCCCCGTGCCGTGCCCCGTACGGCCGGGGCGGCTGTCGTGCCTCTCCCGCCTGTCGGTGCGGCCCGGGCGGGTCAGGCGCCGCCGGTGTGCACGCTGAACGCCGAGCGGCGGGCCGCCCGGGCCACGCCCGGATCCGGGTGCACCCCCGAGACGGCCGTCAGCACCGAGGCCGCCCGCGGGTGGCCGGACTGCCGCGCCCGGGCGAACAGCCGGACCGGGTCCCCCGCCGAGGCGCCCTCGACGTGACCGACCAGCAGCTCGGTCTCGCCGTGGTCGAGCACCGCGGCAGCGGTGTCCACCCAGAGCCAGGCCGCGTCCTCGGCACCCAGCACGTCGGCCGGGGCGACGCCCTCGTCCGCGCGCTCCGCCAGCCACAGCAGCGCGTAGGGGCGCAGCACCGGCTCGTCCACCGACGCGCGCACCGCTTGCTCGGCCGGACCGCCGGCCACCCGCAGCGCCTCGAAGGCCAGCCCGCGCACCAGTGCGTCGTCGCCCTGGGCGGCCTCCAGCAGCTCGCCCACCGCCCGGTCCGCCGGACGGGCCGCGACCCAGGCGCGGAACTCGGCGCGGGCCGGGCCCGGCGAGTAGTCCGCGCAGGCGTTCAGCAGCTCGAAGGCGCTCTGCTCGATGTGCCCGGCCGCGGTCTGCGCGACCGTGCAGATCTCCTCCAGCTTCGCCCGCACCGCCCAGTGGCCGAGCGGCGACAGCTCCGCGGCATCGTTCCTGCGCACCAGCGCGCCGACGGCCGCCAGGCCGTCCAGCATCCAGTCCAGGACGGCCGCCACGTCCGAGGGCGCGGGCGGGGTGTCGATCTGCGGCGCGCGGCAGGTGCCGCGGACGGCGGAGACCGCCGAGGCCGCGTGCGGCACCGGCGACAGGCCCGGCCCGCCGAGGCCGGCGCCGACCCGGCGCTCGTCCAGGCCTCGGCGCAGCAGCTCCAGCAGCTCGCTCTCGGCAACCGGGCCGTCCACCAGGTGCAGGAAGGAGAGCAGCTGCGGGGCCTGGTCCACGGCCTGACCGGCCAGGACGGCGAACACGCCGCGCAGCGCGGCGGGCGGCACCGGGGCGAGCAGGGTCCAGGCGTCGAACAGCGCCGACCAGCCGCGCACCACGGCCTCGTCGTCGTGCTCCCAGGCGTGCAGGCGCCAGCCGGGGCCGGCTCCGCCGTCCCGGGCCTCCACCAGGCCCACCAGCAGCGCCTGCCCCCAGGCCTTGGCCGCGGCGCCGACCGTCATGGCCAGCGCCCGGCCCGCCGCACGGGCGTCGTCCGGGAGCAGTTCGCCGCGCTTGTCGACCTCGGCCAGCTCACCGGACCAGCGGGCCACCCGGACGGCGTCCACCAGCATCCGGCGGGCCAGCGGGGCGAGCTCGGAGGGTGCCGGGAAGCCCTCCGGCACGGGAACCCGGCCCCGCCCGGGAGCCGGAGCGGGTCCTCGTCGCCGGGGTACTCCGTTACGGGGGACACCCGCCCCGCCCGGCCTGCCACCGGCAGGCCGTTGGGCCGTTCCGGGGAGACGGGTCACCGTCGCACCGGTACCGATCGTCGGCGGGAGCGGGGCATCACGGTCGCGCGGATTCCGAGACGTCACGTCGAGCAGTCTTCCCCTTGTACCGGCCTTCTGTCACATCCGGTTGTCCGTACGACCGGGCGACCGGGGGCGGCACCTCCGCAAGATCGGGCAACAGCGGCAAACCGCCTGGCCAAAAACGTGTGACCTGCCCATGCCACCCGATGCGCCCCGGTTGCCGGGAATGCTCGGCCGGTCACTGTGCGTGCAGGTGGGGGGTGAGAGGCCGGTCCAATTTTCGCCCCTGACAACGGGGCAGGTTTTCGCGGGGGCGTTCCGGCCCATGGACGCCGGGCGGGACTGTCCAGCCCGATTCCGGACGGATGGCGAACCGGATGGCGGGATCACGCCGCACGAGAAGTCGGACCGGCCGACTTCTCGTGCATCTCCGGCGAAATGGAGAAACGTTCATTTACGGGCGGGGGGAGGCCCGCCCGGAAAAGACCGGCGAAGCCCGGCCGAAATCGGCGCGCGAGGAGGGGGGCGAGGCGTCCGGAACGAGACCCGCGGGAAACGGGCGCCCCGCACGGGGCACCCGGGGCGCGGAGCGGGGGCGGACGCCCGGGGCGGGACGCAGGGCGTCCGGGGCGGGGCGCAGGGCGGCCGGGTGCTCAGAGCAGGGGCGTGAGCCAGCGGCGGAGGAGCTCGGTGTAGTGGTCGGGCGACGAGTTCCAGAGGGCGGCGTGGTCGGCGCCGGGGAAGGGCCGGAGGCTCACCACGTCGCGGCGGGCGGCGGCCAGCTTCTCGGCGGTGCCGAAGGGCGCGATCGGGTCGTCGGGGCTGTGCAGGAGGAGGGTCGGCACCCGCAGGTCCGTGCCGTCGGCGATCCGGCCGAAGTCGGCGAGGTCGACACCGGTGCGGCCCTCGGCGGCGAGGGCGCCCAGTTCGGCGGCCGTGCCCCGGAAGCCGGCCCGGGCGGCGTCCCGGCGGGCGGAGGTCGGGAGGTCGAGCACCGGCGAGTCGAGGACCAGGCCGCCGACGGCGTGCGCCCACGCGGAACGGGCCACGGTCTGGAGGACCGTCGTCGCGCCGACGGACCAGCCGTAGAGGATCACCTTGCCCGCCCCGCTGTCGAGCGCCAGCCGCAGGGCCGACTCGACGTCGCGCCACTCGGTCTCGCCGAAGTGGCTGAGCCCGTCCGGGGAGGCGGGGGCGCCGCGGTCGCCGCGGTAGGTGACGGCGAGGGCCGGCAGGCCGAGCCGGCCGAGGACGGGGAGCACCGGGAGGGTCTGCTGGCGGTCGGCCCCCGGGCCGTGCACCAGGACCACCCAGGTGCCGCGGTTGCCGTCGAGCCGCCAGGCGGGCAGGGCGCCGAGCTCACCGTCCGCGGTGGTGTCGGCGAAGGCGAGGCCGAGCGCCTCCATCGGGTCGCCGAGCAGGACCCTGGGGGTGAAGCGCACCTCGGTGCCGGCGGCGAGGGTGCCCCGGTCGGCGCGGACCAGCCGGCGGGTGACGCCGCGCTCGTCGCTGTGCAGGACCTCCTCCACGACCGCGTGCCCGCCGTCCGCCCACTCGACCGCCCAGCGGCCGGGACGCAGGCTCGCCGGGCTGCGGGTGCAGGTGACCCGGCCGGGGGCGAGGCCGCGGACCACGACCGGCCCGGACTCCTGGACGGCGGTCACCGGACGGACCATCCGCTCGGAGGCCCGACGGCCGATCACCAGCACGGCGGCCCCGACCGCGGCGGCCGCCACGACGGCGGCGGTTCCCCAACGCATTTCGCTCCCCGCTCTGTTGCTCACGGACCGGACGGTGTTCGTGCACCAGTTCACCGGTGCGCCGCCGCCCGGGCCACTGGGCTGGGCCGTCCGGGTCACCCGGGCGGCGGCCGGGCGGTGCTGAGGAGGCGCCAGGAGCGGCCGGCGCACGCCCGTCGTGCGGCCTTCCGGGCGGCCCGCCGCGTGACCCGCCGTGCGGTCCGTCGTGCGGCCCGCCGTGTGACCAACCCCTCCGTGACCTCGGTTGACTCCCGGTTCGGGCCCGTGATGGGATCCTGGGGCCAAACGGAGGCATGGAGAGGAAGCCGGTGGAAGTCCGGCGCGGTCCCGCCACTGTCACCGGGGAGCACGCTCGGAACATCGCCACGGCGGGCCGTCCACGGCCGCTGGAAGGCTCCGTGGGTGCGTTCGACCCGGAAGCCAGGAGACTCTCGCCACCGTCACGTCGATCCAGGGCGCGGACCCTGAGTGAGGACACGCACGCGATGCAGGCTGCCCCGCCACGCCGGACTCCGAGCTGCCTTCCGCCGTGCCTCCCTCCCCGCCGCCACGCGCCGTGCGGCCGATGACCGCGCGCACCCCCTCCCCCGCTCCGCGTCCGCTGACCCGCGCCGCCGCGTTCGCGCTCGGCGCCGTCGCGGGCTACGCCGCCGACGCCCGCTTCGGCGACCCCCGTCGCCGGGGGCCTCCTTGGTCAGCGAGACGTTGCCACCCTTGGAGAGGCTCACTGGCATGACGATTGCAG
>NZ_JBEZUT010000127.1:0-22821 GCF_040636595.1 Kitasatospora sp. NPDC036755 | reverse complement strand
AGCGGCAGCGGCTCCCCGCGCGGGGCGGGCGGGATCGGTTCGGCGCCCGCGGTGTCGGCCGGCCGGTCGAGCAGCGGGGCGAGGGCGGCGACGGTGCGGGCGGTGAAGACGTCCCGCAGGGTGAGCCGCACGCCGAGCCGTTCGGCGACCCGGGACAGGGTGCAGGCGGCGAGGACGGAGTCGCCGCCGAGGTCGAAGAAGTCGTCCTCGGCGCCGACCGCGTCGAGGCCGAGGACCTCGGCCCAGACGGCGGCCAGGGCCTGTTCGCCGCCGGTGCGCGGGGCGAGCCGCCCGGCGGTGTTCTGCCGGGCGGGCGCGGGCAGCGCCCGCTGGTCGATCTTGAGCTGCGGGGTGAGCGGGAACTCGGGCAGCACGACGACGGTGGCGGGCACCAGGTGGGCGGGCAGTGCGGCGGCCAGGGCGGTGCGCAGTTCGGCCGGGTCGGGGGCGGCCCCCGGGTCGGCGGGTGTGGCGTAGCCGATCAGCCGGACGTGGCCCGGCTCGTCCTCGCGGACCACCACGACGGCCTGGTCGACGGCCGGGTGGGCGCGCAGCGCGGCCTCGATCTCGCCGGGCTCGATGCGGAAGCCGCGCACCTTGAGCTGCCGGTCGAGCCGGCCGAGGAACTCCAGTTCCCCGTCGGCGTTGCGGCGGGCGCGGTCGCCGGTGCGGTAGAGCCGGGCTCCGGGCGGGCCGAAGGGGTCGGCGACGAAGCGCCCGGCGGTCAGTCCGGGGCGGCCGAGGTAGCCGCGGGCGACGCCCTCGCCGCCGAGGTACAGCTCGCCGTCGGTGCCGGGCGGCTGGGGCCGCATCCGCTCGTCGAGCACGTGGACCCGGGCGTGCGGCAGGGCGTCGCCGATGGTGGGCGACCCGGTGCCGGCGGCGAGCGGGCCGGTCCAGGTGGCGACGATGGTGGCCTCGGTCGGGCCGTAGGAGTTGATCATGCGTCGGCCGGGTGCCCAGCGGTCGACCAGTTCGGCGGAGCAGGCCTCGGCGCCGACGATCAGGGTGCGCAGGTGGCGGCCCGCACCGGCGGGGACGGTGGCCAGGGCGGCGGGCGGGATCAGGGTGTGGGTGATCCGGTGGTCGTCCAGGACGGCGGCGAGCTCCTCGCCCAGCCAGGGGCCGTGCGGCGGGATCACCAGGGTGGCGCCGGTGAGGACGGAGACGAACAGCTCCAGGACGGAGGCGTCGAAGCTGGGCGAGGAGAACTGGAGCACCCGGTCGCCGGGCCCGACGGCGTAGTTCTCGACGGCGGCCGCGGTGAACCCGGCGATCCCGCGGTGGGTGACGACCACGCCCTTGGGCGTGCCGGTGGAGCCCGAGGTGTAGATCACGTACGCCGGGTGGTCGAGGCCGGCCGTCTCCCCCTGCTCACCCGGCCCGGCCGGCTCCGCGGCCGTCTCCAGGGCCTCGCGGACGGCGGCCGGGTCGTCCAGCACGACGACCGGGTCGGCGTCGGCGAGCATCAGCGCCCGCCGCTCGGCGGGGTAGCCCGGGTCCACCGGCAGGAAGGCCGCGCCCGCCCGGGCGACGGCCAGTTCGGCGGCGACCAGTTCCATCGAGCGGGGCAGGGCCAGCGCGACCGTCCGCTCCGGGCCGGCGCCGTGCCGGCGCAGCGCGCGGGCCAGCCGGTCGACGCGCTCCGCCAGGTCCCGGTACGTCCAGGTGCGGCGGCCGTCGGTGAGCGCGGGCGCGTGCGGGGTGCGGGCCGCCTGGGCGGTGAACAGCGCGTCGAGGGTCCGGGGGGCGGCCCCCGGGGCTCGGGTGGTGCCGCCGGTCTGCGGTGGAACGGTCGGGCGCAGGGGCTGGGCAGGCCGGTCGGCCATGGCGGAAGGTCCTTCCGATGGGGGCGACGACGAGGGCACCGGGGCAGGCGGTAGCCGCCCCTCGGGCCCGGGGAACGGTGCTGGGGTGGTGCGGGGTGTACGGCGGGGCCGGCCGGTTCAGTCGGAGGCGGCCCGGCGGGCGGTGCGTCCGGAGACCTGCACCCGGTCGATCCGGCCGGTGGCCGGGTCCCGGTGGAAGCGCCCGCCGGGCTCGGGGTGGCCGGTGTCGGGGGCGATCAGGTCGAAGGAGAGGTCGGCGTGGCAGCGCAGCGGGATCGGCAGGTCGCCGTCCACGGAGAGGGTGGCGGGTGCGTCGCCGGCCGGTTCGACCCGGTAGCGGATCGTGCCGTTGCGGTACTCGCCCGCGCACCGGGCGACGGTGGCCGGTCCGGCGAGCGGCACGGGTGCCCCCGCGCCCACCGGTTCGATCGCGGCGGGCACCCGCAGCCCGGCGAACTCCTCCAGTTCGGCCGCGAGTTCGCGCCAGAGCGCGGTGGCGGCGCCGGCGTTGCCGGTGAAGGCGACCACGGCGCCGGTCTCCGGGTCGGCCCGCAGGTGGCAGGAGGTGCCCATGGCGTTGCCGTCGTGGCCGTACCAGTGCCGGCCGTCCTGGCGGTAGAGCGCCGTTCCGGCGCCCCAGCCGTCCGCGAGTGCCCCGGGCCGGGCCGCGGGCTCCGGGCGGCGCATCAGCTCGGCGACCTCCGGGGGCAGCACCTTGGCCCGGCCGGCCAGGGCGGCGCCGAGTGCGGCGAGGTCGGCGGCGCTGGCCAGCAGCGCGCCGGCCGGGGCTTCGAGTGGGGCCAGGTTCTGCCGTACGGCGCGGGCCCGGCCGGTCGCGGCGTTGAGCGCGTGTCCGGCGGCGACCGGCCGCCCGGGGGCGGTCGTGTCGACGAAGACCGCTCCGGTGCCGAGGGGTTCGAGCAGCAGGGTGCTCACCGCCTCGTGCCAGTCCATGCCGGTCACCGTCTCGACCAGGCGGCCGGCGGCGACGTAGCCGGCGTTGGAGTAGGAGAAGTCGGTGCCGGGCGGGAAGAGCGCGTCCGCGGCGGTGCAGACGGCGGTCAGGTAGCGCGTCGCGGTGGTGCGGGCGGCGGCGTCGGAGTCCGGTCCGGTGGGCAGTCCGCCGGTGTGGCTCAGCAGATGACGAATCGTTACTTCAGGCAGCTGTCTCAGCTCCGGTAGGTGCTCGGCGGCCGGTTCGTCCAGGTCGAGGTCGCCGTCGTCGGCGAGCAGCATCACCAGGGCCGCCGTGTAGGGCTTGGTGAGCGATCCCACCGGGACGGCGGTGTCCTCGGTGAAGGGTGCCCCGGTACCGGTGTCGGCCACGCCGGTGTGCAGGGCGAGGGTCTCCGCGCCGGTGTCCAGCACCAGCTGGGCACCGGGCACCCGGTGGACGCGTGCGAGGGTGTCGAGCCGGTGCTGCAGTTCACCGCGCAGGAGGAGCGGCGCCCGCTCGCGAGTGGGCGCCGGGCTGGCGTACGGCATGACGGAAGCTCCCGTTGACTGGTTCTCGGGTGCGGGCGCGCCGGGCGCCCGCGGTGGAATTGCGGATTGGGGTGCGGCACAGCGGGAATTCCCGGTCCACGGTGCCGTGCGCTCCGGCCGGCGGCGCCTGCTTCAGGACGCGCGGGAACGCCCGGAATCCGCGCAGGGCGGACCGGCGGCGCCGCGCCGCACCCGGGAAGCGGAATCCCCGAGTGCCCGTCGCGGAGCGCCGCACCGGCTCTCCCGGAGCCGTTCCGCGGCCGCACCGACGTGTCCCGACCGGACGGTACGAATGCGACCGGAAAACCTGCCGAACGATGAACGGCGGACCGGCGCGCGGTGAACCGCGAACGGCCGAATACCCTACCCGGCCGGAACGTTCGAACAGAAAACCGTACCCCGCCGGCCGGCCGCTCTCCCGGTCGCCACCTGCGCAATGGCCGTCCCCGGCATGTCCATCCCCCTTATTGGCGATCCGTCCCCGTGCCCCTCGCGCGGAACGCGCCGACGCGGCCGAGGAGCCGCACAATCCATGCCGCCCCGAACGCCCGGACGACGAACGCACATCAGTCTTCACGGCGGGTCAGCCGCTCGCAACCCCTTCCGATTGAACGGAAAGCGACCCCGTCGGTAATCGGAACCCCAAAATCCCAGGTGCGACTCTTGCCCGCACCCGAAGGAGCCGATCACGGGCGCGAATTCTTTGGCTGAAAATATCAGGTTCAGATCTCACCAGTCACTCGAACAATCATTCGCAGCAATAGGCGAGTGAATTCCCGGACCGCTGTGACGGATGTGCCGGAATGCGACGGAATCAATCGGGTGGGTCAGGAGTGACACCGCCCGGGCCACCCAGCAGCCCCAGGGCCGCGTCCACGAGCCGGCCGGGAGCCGGAGCGACGTCCAGCGCGGCACCCCGCTCGTCCGCCCCCAGCGGTTCGAGCACGGCGAGCTGCGAGTCCAGCAGCGACTCCGGCATGAAGTGGCCCCGGCGCCCGCCGATCCGCTCCGCCAGCAGGGCGCGACCGCCCGTCAGGTGCAGGAAGAAAGGGTCCCGGCCGCCCTCCCGCAGGGTGTCCCGGTAGCTCCGCTTCAGCGCGGAGCAGGTGACCACCCCGCCGCTGCCCGCCGCCTCCCGTTCGCCCAGCCACTCCCCGATGGCCCGCAGCCAGGGCTGCCGCCGCTCGTCGTCCAGCGGGACGCCGGCCGCCATCCGGGCGATGGAGTCCGGCCGGTGGAAGTCGTCCCCGTCCGCGAACGGCACCCCGAGCCGCTCCGCGAGCAGCCGGGCCACCGTGGACTTGCCCGTGCCGGCCACCCCCATGACCACGACGTACGGGAGGCCGCGCCCACCGCCGCGCCCACCGCCGGGGTCCATCGGCGCGCCTACCGCTCGCGCGGCGCCGGCCCGCGCGAGCCCGCCGGGTACTCCTCCAGCGGGACGTCGCCCCGCTCCCAGCCGGTCAGCACGGGTTCGAGCACCCGCCAGGCCTCCTCGGCCTCGTCGCCGCGGATGGACAGCGCCGGATCCCCGTTGAGCACGTCCAACAGCAGCCGGCCGTACGCGGGCAGGTCCTGCGGCTCCATCCGCGCGGTCAGCGAGAGCGGGGCGAGCTCGTGGGCGTGGGCGCCGATGCCGGTCAGGTCCAGCGCCAGCCCCTCCGGCTCCAGCTCGAACCTCAGCACGTTGGGCCGGGCCTCCCCGCTGTGGCCGAACGGCAGGACGGGCACCGGGCGGAAGCGCACCGCGACCTCCTTGCGGTCCTCGCCCAGGGCCTTGCCGCTGCGCAGCCGGAACCTCGTCCCGGCCCACCGCCGGCTGTCCAGCTCCAGTTCCACCTCGGCGAAGGTCTCCGTCCGGCGCTCCGGATCCACCCCCTCCTCCTCGGCGTAGGCGGGCACCTCGCGGTCCCCGATCCGGCCGGGCAGGTAGCGGGCCCGCCGGGTGCGCCGCACCACGTCCCGCCCGGTCAGCGGCCGCACCGAGCGCAGCACGTCGACCTTCCGGTCCCTCAGGTCCCGCTCGCCGAGGGTGACCGGCGGCTCCATGGCCACCAGGCAGAGCAGTTGCAGCAGGTGGTTCTGGACCATGTCCTTGAGCGCCCCGACGTGGTCGTAGTACCCGGCCCGCCCCTCCAGGGCCAGCGTCTCGTCCCAGACGATGTCCACCCGGTCGATGTGGGTGCTGTTCCAGATCGGCTCCAGCACCCGGTTGGCCAGCCGGCTGCCGAGCACGTTCTGGACGGTCGTCATGGCCAGGAAGTGGTCCACCCGGAACACCGCCCGCTCCGGCACCAGGTCGGCGAGCAGCCGGTTCAGCTCCCGCGCCCCGGCCAGGTCCTCGCCGAACGGCTTCTCCAGGACGATCCGGCTGCCGGCCGGCAGGCCCGCCGCGTGCAGGGCGGTGATCACCCGCGGGAACAGCGCCGGCGGGAGCGCGAGGTAGACGGCCACCGGCCCCTCCCCGGCGACGACCGCGGCGACGTCGGCCGGGTCGGTGACGTCGGCCCGCCGGTAGTCCAGCGCGGCCACCAACGCCTCCCGGGCCGCGGCCGGGAGCTCGCCGCCGTGCCGGTCGAGCCGGGTCGCGGCCCACCTCCGGTACTGCTCGGTGCCCAGGTCCTCCCGGCTTGCCCCGGTCACCCGCAGCGAGTCGCCGACCTGCCCGGCCGCGCGCAGCGCGGCCAGCGCCGGCAGCAGGAAGCGGGCGCTGAGGTCCCCGGTCGCGCCGAGGATCGCGAGCCGGTCGATCATCGCCGACCACCCGACCCGGGGCCCGCCGCCGACCCCGCCGATCCCGCACCCGCCACCCTCGCCCGGCCCAGGCTGACGCCGCCGGCGATGATCCCGATGTGGCTGAAGGCCTGGGGGAAGTTGCCCATGAACTCTCCGGTGGACGGGTCGATCTGCTCCGACATCAGCCCCAGCGGGCTCGCCCGGGAGCACAGCGAGGCGTACAGCTCCTCGGCCTCGTCGAGCCGGCCCTGGCCGACCAGGTTCTCGACCAGCCAGAAGCTGCACAGGACGAAGGCGCCCTCGTCGCCCGGCAGGCCGTCCGGGGACTCCTCGTGCAGGTAGCGGTAGAGCAGTCCGCCGCCGGCCGACAGCCGCTCGGCCACGGCCGCCGCGGTCGCCACCATCCGCGGGTGGTCGAACGGCACCACCCGGCGCAGCGGGAGCGCGAGCAGGCTCGCGTCCAGCGCGCCGCCGCCGTCCAGATGGACGCTGAGGGTCTTGGCGTCCTCGTCCCAGGACTGCTCCAGGATCAGCCGGCGCAGCTCCTCGGCGGACGCGCGCCAGCGCTCCGTCCCGGCGGGCCGGCCGAGCCGCTCGGCGATCCGCGCGGCCCGGTCCAGCGCCACCTGGCACAGGCCCGCCGAGTAGGTGAACACCCGGCCCTCGCTGCGCACCTCCCAGATGCCCTGGTCCGGCTGCCGCCAGGCCTGTCCGGCGGTGTCGGCCAGCCTGGCCAGGCCGGCCCAGAGCGCGGGCTGGATCTCGCCGCCGGCCAGCAGCCACTGGTCGGCGCAGTCCAGGATCTCGCCGTAGACGTCGTGCTGGCGCTGGTCGGCCGCGCCGTTGCCCCAGCGCACCGGGGCGGAGCCCCGGTAGCCCTCCAGTTCGCCGTCCTCGACCTCCTCCGGCACCGGGCCGCCCCGCAGGTCGTACATGATCCGCGGTCCCCGGCTGGCCTCGAAGGCGTCCAGGACCCAGCCGAGGAAGGCGTCGGCCTCGCCGCGGAAACCGATCCGGCGCAGCGCGAACACGGCGAAGGCCGCGTCGCGGATCCAGCTGTAGCGGTAGTCCCAGTTGCGGATCCCGCCGATCGGCGCGGGCAGCGAGGAGGTGGGGGCCGCGACCAGCGAGCCGTTGGCCCAGTCGTCGCAGAGCTTCAGGGTGATCGCGGCCCGCCGCACCAGCGGCTCCCCGGGGCCGTCGTACGAGAAGTGCCCCATCCAGCGGCGCCAGGCCTCGGCGGTGCCCCTCAGGGTCGCGTCGGCGTCGAAGCGGTGGTGCCGGTGGAAGCGGCCCCAGGACAGCACGAGGTCCAGGCGTTCGCCCTGGCGCAGCTCGTGGGTGCCGTGCAGGCCGGTCAGCGGGCGGTTGGAGCGCAGGTGCAGGCGCAGGTCCGGGCGCCGGTTCGGCCGCACCTCCAGCCCGCTGAACAGGGCCCTGGTCTGCGCGCCGCCGCGCGGCTCAAGCTCCGCCCGCAGCCGGACGGTGCCGTCCAGCACCACGGCCGAGCGCACCAGTTCGCCGCGGTCGGCCGGGGCGTCGTCGGTGAGGTCGGCGCCGGAGCGCAGGGTCAGCGCGTCGGTGACGCGCACCAGGCCGGTGGGGCCGCGCAGTTCGGTGGTCAGGACACCGGTGTCCGGCTCGTAGCGCTGCCGGGCCTCCCGCAGGTCCTCCGGCGCGAGGGTGAAGTGCCCGCCCCTGGCGTGGTCCAGCAGGCCGCAGAACAGCGGTTCGGAGTCGAACCGGGGCAGGCACATCCACGGGATGGCGCCGTCCGGGCCGACCAGGGCGGCGGTCGCGCCGTTCCCGATCAGGCCGAGGTCCTCCAGCGGCGGGTAGCCCTGTCGCCGGCGGACCGGCCGGAACGGTGGATCGGGGTCGTACATGCCGCCTCGCTTCCGCAGCCTTCCTGTCCCCGCACGGCCACGGGGTACGGACCGGTGCGGATCCCGCCCCTCCGGGCGGCCGGCGGCCGGCGACCGGCCGCGCGCCCGACGGCTCCCACGTTCCCGGGGATCGGGCCGCCGCGCGATCCGGCCGCTCCCGGCAGCGGTGCATTCCGGTGAAAAAACGCGCGCGCCCTGCCCCGGGGCGCCGCGGGCGGGGCTGCTAGGGTCCGAGCGCTACGAGCGCGTACGAGCGACGGTGGAGGTCCCCATGGTGGGCAAGGACACGGAGCGGGCCTTCATCGGGTCGTTCACCTCGGCGGGCGGGCGCGGGATCGTCCTGGCCTCGCTGGATCCGGACACCGGGGCGCTGACCGCCACCGGCGCGGTCGACGCCGTCGACCCGTCCTACCTCGCGCTCGGGCAGGCCCCGGGCGGCCCGGTGCTCTACGCGGTCTCCGAGACCGCGCCGGGCGCCGTCACCGCCTACGACGTCGCCGGGGCGGTGCCCCGCCCGCTCGGCGCCCCCGTGCCGGTGGACGGGGACGACCCCACCCACCTGAGCCTCACCCGGGGCCACCTGCTGACGGCCAACTACGGCTCCGGCAGCGTCAGCGTGCTGCCGCTCGCCGCCGACGGCGCCCCGCAGGCCCCGAGCGGCGTGCTGCGCCACCGGGGCAGCGGGCCGGACCGGGACCGCCAGCGCGGCCCGCACGCCCACCAGGTGCTCCCCGACCCGTCGGGGCGCTGGGTGCTCGGCGTCGACCTCGGCACCGACTCGGTGCGGATCTGCGCCCTGGACCCGGCGACGGGCGAACTGACCGTCCACGCGGAGACCACGCTGCCGCCCGGCACCGGGCCCCGGCACCTCGCCTTCCACCCCTCCGGCCGCCACGTCTACGTGCTCGGCGAACTGCGCCCGGTCGTGACGGTCTGCCGCTGGGACGCCGAGACCGGGGCGCTCGAAGCGGTCGCGGAGGCTCCGCTGTTCCCCGACGGCGTCGAGGAGCCGGCCTCGCCGTCGGCTCCCGTGGTCTCCCCCGACGGCCGGTTCCTGTGGGTGGCGGTGCGCGGCACCGACTCCATCGTGGTGCTCGCCCTCGACCCGACGGGCGATCGGGGGAGCGCGGTCGCCTCGGTGCCCTGCGGGGGCCACGGGCCCCGCGACCTGGTGCTGGGCCCCACGGGCACCCGGCTGTACGTGGCCAACAAGCGTTCGGGCGACGTCACCTGGTTCGATGTGGACGCCGCGACGGGCACCCCCCGCCGGGCGGGCTCGCTGGCCGTCCCGTCGGCGTCCACCGTCGTCTTCGTCTGACCCGTCCGGATCGTGCGGCCCGTGCGACGGCGGCGGGCCCGGGCCGCTCACTCCTGCGGGTCGCGGACCACCACGACCGGCACGGTGGCGTGCCGGGTGCAGTGCTGGGCCACCGAGCCCAGCAGCATCCCCGCGAAGCCCCCGAGGCCCCGGCTGCCGACCACCAGCAGGTCCGCCCCCCGGGAGGCCTCGACCAGCGACCCGGCCGGGGAGCCGTAGCGCGCCTCGGTGCGAACCTCGACCGGCGGGTCGTCCCCCACGGCCTCCCGGACGGCCCGCTCGGCCTCCTGGCGCGCCCGGCCCTCCAGTGCCGCCTCGTCGGTGGCCGCCGGGGGGAACCAGCCGCGCGCGCCGTGGTAGGTCGGGTACTCCCAGGCGATCACCGCCAGCACGGCGCCGCCGGTGAGCTCCGCCTGGCGCACCGCCCAGCGCAGCGCCCGCTCGGACGGCTCCGAGCCGTCCACCCCGACCACGATGCGGCCCTTGCCCTCAGACCGGTCGGCCATGTCTCCTCCTCGACTCGACGGCGGCGGAGGATCGCACCGGTCGGTGGTCCGCCGTCACCGGCTCGGTGTCCAGCCTGGTACCGACCCCGCCGGGTGCGCAGTCCGGCTGGTCCGGGCGGGTGCGCCCGCCGCGGCCGCGGCGCCGCGGGCCGGGTCGACCGACACGCGGGCCCCGGGCCGGCGGCGCGGCTCGGGGCCCTCTGAGTCCGGAGGGGGATCAGCCGTCGTTCTCCGGCGACGGCAGGTAGGCGCCGGGCACGTCGTCGGGCGCGAGGATGGTGTTCTCACCCGGGTACGGCGTGGTCCAGCCGTGCGTCTGGTACCAGACCAGGTGTTCCATCTGCGCCGGGTTGGCGTGGTCCGGGACGGCGTTCGGGCCGGTCAGCCGCTGCCGCGACTTCCAGGTGTCCCACTGGGCCGCGACGGCCTGCCGCTCCGCCGGCGGCGCGGCGGCGGCCGGTGCCGCCGCCGCCCGCAGGTCCTGCTGCCCGGGCACGTCGAGGCCGCAGGAGGGCGGCGTCTTGAGGCCGTCGGTCAGCGGGGTCCGGTTGGGCACCGCGTCGTACGGGGTGTAGTCCGGGCGGTCGGTGAAGGCCCCGGTCATCGGGCTGGCCGCGCTGTCCTTCTGGTTCATCGGGTGGATGCCGAGGATCTGCTCGATGGTGCGGATCATGGTGATCTGCGAGTAGTAGCGGCTGTCCACAGCGCCGTGCTGCGCCCAGGGGCTGATGATCTGGATCGGGGCGCGGTGGCCGTCCACGTGGTCGAGGCCCGCCTGGGAGTCGTCCTCGACGACGAAGATCGCCGAGTCCTTCCAGTACTCGCTGTGGGTGATCTCGTCGACGATCCGCCCGGTGGCGAGGTCGTTGTCGGCGACCTGGGCGGCCGGGCCCGCCGCGCCTCCGGTGTGGTCGCTGGACAGCCACAGCATGTTGAGGTCGGCCGGGCCGTTGCGCTCGAAGTCCTGCTTCCAGATCTGGTACCGGTACAGGTCGGGCACGTCGGTGTCGAACTTCGGGAAGCCGGGCACCGAGACGCTGTTGAGCGAGGGGATCGGCGAGGAGGACTTGAGCGCGTAGGCGCTGCCCTGACCGGTCTCGTCCATGGCCTTGGCGTCGCAGTACAGGTTCTGCCAGGTGGCGTCGGCGGGCTTGTCCAGGAACTGGTGGAACTCGCCGAAGTCGCGTACGGACCGGCCCGCCGCCTGCGCGCCCGTCCACAGGAAGCCGGAGCGCTGGTGGCCCAGGCCGTCGTCCTCGGTGTCGTAGCTGCGCTCGTACTCGCCGGCCGAGGACTCGGTGTACTCCGGGTTGTCGGCCTGCATCAGCCAGTTGTGGCCCTCGGCGGAGTTGGTGCCGATGTCGTAGGTGTTGTCGTAGAGCCCGAACTGCTCGGCCAGCGCGTGCTGGTTGGGCGTCACGTCGGCGCCGAACTGGGCGAGCTTCGGGTCGCCGTTGCCCTGGGGCAGGTCCCCGAAGAGCTGGTCGTAGGTCCGGTTCTCCTTGACGATCAGGAAGACGTGCTTGATCGGCGACGGGTCGCCGATCCGCTTGGGCACCGGCTCGGCCTTCGCCTTGTGACCGTTGGCGAGCTTGACCGCGTTGTTCGTCCAGCCGTTCTGCCGGAACACTCCGGCCGTCCGGGAGCGGATCTCCTTGTCGCTCGGGAGCGTGAAGGAGGTGAGGCTGGAGGTGGTGTCGTGGGTCTTGTGGGCGCCGGTGCTGTTCGGCCGACGGGCGTCGATGCCACGGGTGTTGGAGACGATCACCTTGGAGCCGACGGTGGCGACCTCGGCCGGGAAGTAGTCCGTGGGCAGCAGGCCGACGTAGCTCACCGGCTGCTGCGCGCCGGAGAAGCGGTAGACCGCCACCGCGTTGGCCCGGCCGAGGGTGACGAGCAGCCGGCCGTCCTCGGTGAGCGTGATCGCGGTGGGCTCGTAGCCGACGGAGGCCTCCGGCCACGGCTTGGTGGAAACGGTCTGGACGACCTTGTCGTGCGCGGTGTCGATCACCGACACCTCGTCACCGGCGGTGTCCGCGACGAACACCACCCCGTCCTTGGCGTACAGCGCCGTCGGGTGCAGGCCGACGGCGACGGTGCCGACGGCGGCGGACGGGTCCGCGAGGTCGATCACGCTGACGGTGCCGGTGGTGGTGGCGGCGGTCACCGGGTCGGCCGGCACCTGGGTGCCGTAGGAGTTGATCGTGGTGTCGCCGGCGGTGGCCGCCCGTCCGCCCTCGTTGGAGACGTACAGCTTCCCGCCGACCCGGACGACGCCGCGCGGGGCGTTGCCGACCGTCCAGCTCTGCCGGACCGCGCCGGTCGCCGCGTCGATCGCGACCACCCGGTTCTGCCCGTTGACGGCCGCGTACACCGTGGAGCCGTCGGCGGAGAACACCGCGCCGGAGGCCAGCGCGTGCTTGTCCCCGTCGGCGGGGATCGGCACCGCCACCGGCTTGGCCAGCGTGCCGTCGGGCTGCACGGTGAACCGGGTGTAGCCGTCGAGCTGGCCCAGCCACAGCTGCTTGCCGTCCGGGGAGTAGACCGGGGACTCCTGGCCGACCGAGCCGTTGGGGATGCGCAGCTCGTCCGCCTTGTTGGTGCCGACGCGCTGCCGCACCTTGCCGGTCTTCAGGTCCACCACGACCAGCGCCGAGTCGCCGTCGGTGACGGCGGCGGCCAGGTGGGTGCCGTCGGGGCTGACGGCGGAGCCCATGATCTTGCCGTTGTCGATGACCTGCCGGTCGCCGTACGGGGCGAGGTACTGGTCGCTGGAGATCACCAGGCCGTCGGCGGTGGTCTCGCCGACCCGCTCGGTGCCGAACTGCTGGGTGCTCGCGAAAGCCGTGCCGGTGGCCACGGCCACCGCCGTGACGCAGGCGGTGGCGAGTGCGACCCGGCGGCCCACCCGGCGGCCCAGGAGGAGCACGTGATCGTTCCGGCTGCGTCGACGACGCGTTACCTGCATGGCGTCAGCCCTTCGTTGAATCCGTCGTACCGGTGGGGGAAGCGAGCAGCCCGACCTGACCGTCGAACTGCCACAGCGGGTTCGGCGCGTCCCCGGTCGGGGTGTGCACCAGGAAGTAGCCGTTCACTTCCTTCGGGCCGTCGCCGTCGGCCATCAGCCGTCCGTCGGAGGCCACGTCGAGCTGGTAGACCGCCGTACCGGGGGCGTCCGTGCCGGGCAGGTGCCAGGTGACCACGCAGCGCCAGTCGTTGCCGGGCCCCTCCGGGTCGACCTGGCCGTCGCCGCGCCGGCAGTCCGCGGTGGCCCGCAGGTCGGCCTCCGTCACGGCGGGGCGGTGCAGCTGCTCGGTCTGCAGCCGGTAGAGGTGCGCGAACACGGTGGCGACCTCCCGCTGCACCTTCTCCTGGGTGATCCCGGAACCGGTCGAGGGGGTGGCCGCCGCGATGGCGCCGGTGGTCAGCGCGAGCAGTGCGGCCAGCGGCAGCACGCCGTGGGAGAGCGTGCGGCGCCCCACCCCGTCCTCGCTGCCGGTGGTGAAGTCCCGCCGGACGAAGAGCCGGTACGCGGCCGCGGTGGCGGCCGCCGCCCAGAGCAGGCCGACCGTGACGGCGACCAGCAGTTCGCCGGTCCGCGCCGGGGCGGCGAACAGCCCGTTCCAGGAGACGAAGGCGTAGCCGGGCAGCGCGAGGCGCAGCGCCACCGGCAGCGGCAGCACCTGGGCGAGCTGCATCGCGACCGCCGCCAGCGCGGGGACCAGCAGCCCCATCGGCGAGCGGCCCAGCAGGACGGAGCCGAGCAGGCCGAGCGCCGCCAGCGCCAGGGTCGGCGCCAGCGCGCAGACCCAGGCGAGCAGGACGCTCCCGGCCGCGTCCGAGGCCGACAGCAGGTGCCCGTCCACACCGACCAGCGGTCGGTCGCCGACCGCCGCCAGCCCGCCGACCGTGCCGGACACCGCCAGTCCGGCCACCAGCAGCCCGATCACGGTGACGGCGGCCAGGGCCTTCGCCGCGAAGATCCGCCGCGGCGAGCGGACCGTCACCAGCAGGTGGCGCCAGGTCCCGAGCCGGTCCTCGGCGGCGAACACGTCGCCCGCGACCACCGAGGTCAGCAGGGGCAGCGCCCAGGAGCCGGCGAAGCCCAGCACCACCAGCGGGCCGGCCCAGCCGGTGGCGTGCATCCAGCGGCCGAACAGGGTGTCGGAAGGCAGCGTGCCCTGCTGGGCGACGGCGGCCGTGAACAGCCCCGGCGCGATCCAGCAGGCCAGCAGCAGCCCTCTGGTCCGCCACTGTGCGAGCAGTTTCACCAGCTCGAAGCGGTACACCCGGCCGACCGGCACGGGGCGCGTCCCGGGTCCGGGGGCGGTGGCGGCCGCGGCCCGTCCGGCCGTGATCGTGGTCATCGCTCCTCCTCCTGCTCGGTCAGGGCCAGGAACGCCGCTTCCAGGGGCGGGATGACCGGGGCGACCTCGCGCACCCGGACGTCCGCGCGCACCAGGGCCGCCACCAGGTCCTCGACGGCCGGGCCGCAGGCGCGCACCACCAGCGCCCCGGCCGTGCGTCCCGGCCCGGCCGGGACGCGCACCCCGGCGACCCCTTCGGCCACCCGCCGGGCGGCCACCGGGTCGGAGGTGAGCAGCCGGTGGTCGAGCTCGCGGCCGGGCGCGGCCAGTTCGTCGAGCGGGCCGGAGAAGCGGACCCGTCCGGTGGCCAGGATGGTGACCTCGTCGCAGAGCGCCTCCAGGTCGTCCATCCGGTGGCTGGACAGCACCACCGTCACGCCGTCGGCGGCGAGCCGGCGCAGCGCCGCGTGCACGTGCTGCTTGCCGGCCGGGTCCAGGCCGTTGGAGGGCTCGTCGAGCACCAGCAGCCGGGGTTCGGTGAGCAGCGCGGCGGCCAGTCCGAGCCGCTGGCGCATGCCGAGCGAGAAGCCCCGCACCCGGTCGTCGGCGACCTCGCGGAGCCCGACCTCGGCCAGCACCTCGTCGATCCGGCCGGCCGGGCCGTCCTGCCCGCGCAGCGCGGCGAGGGCGGCCAGGTTCTTCCGGGCGGTCAGCGACGGGTAGAGCCCGGGCCCGTCGACGAAGCCGGCCACGCCGTGCGGCGCGGGCCGGGCCCGGCCGACCGGTCGGCCCAGGACCTCCAGTTCGCCGTCGTCGGCGACGGCCAGTCCGAGCAGCAGGCCGAGCAGCGTGGTCTTCCCGGCGCCGTTGGGCCCGGCCAGTCCGTGGATCCGCCCGGGTGCCAGCTCCAGGGCGATGTCGTCGAGTGCGACGACGTCCCCGAAACACTTCGTCACTGCCCGTGCGCGTACGGCGGGTTGAGTTTCCTTCATGGCTCCTTCTCGCGGTTCCCCAGGGAACCTAGGGGGTTGACCGGTCGCCGTCAGGAGCGCCCGGTTGAACTCCGTCGGAACAGCGGCGGCCCACCCTGTGACGGTCCTGCGATCGCTTCGGGCGCATCGAGTGGAAAGGTCAACATGAAAACGGATATCGTTTCGCCAGGTGGAGGCGGCCCGATCCGCCGGGGTCCGCGCCGAAGCGGTTGCGGAGCTTGATGAACATGACAAACATTGGCAGAAGGCGAAGCCTCGAATGCGCACGGACACGGTGGGAGTCGGGATGCGAGTGGACGCCGCCCTGGCCGGAACCTGGGTGGACCGCTGGGAACGCCAGCAGGAGCGGTACGCGGTGGAACGCGAGGAGCGGTTCACCGTCATCGCCGACGTGCTGGAACAGACCGTCGGCCACCGCGGGCGCCCGCTCGTCGCCGACCTCGGCAGCGGCCCCGGCTCACTGTCGGCCCGGGTCGCCGCCCGCCTGCCGCACGCCGAGATCCTCGCCGTCGACATCGACCCGCTGCTGCTCGCCCTCGGCCGCGCCCGGCACCCCGAGATCGCCCGCTGGGTCGAGACCCTGATCGGCCGGCCGGGCTGGATCGGGAAGCTGGGCCTCGACCGCCCGCTGGACGCCGTGGTCTCCACCACCGCGCTGCACTACCCGCCGCCGGACGCCCTGCTCGGGATCTACCGCGACCTCGCCGCCGCACTGCGGCCCGGCGGCGTCCTGGTCAACGGCGACCACCTGATCCCCGAGGACCGCCCGCTCGCCGAACTCGCCCTCGCCATCGGCCGGTGCCGCGCCCGGCGCAGCGGCACCGACGACGCCGAGGACTGGTCCCAGTGGTGGGCCGCGGCCGGACGCGTCCCCGAGTTCGCCGACCTGCTGACGGCCCGCGAACGCCAACTGCCCCCCACCGACGGCGCCGGCAACGGCCTGTCCGCGGCCCGGCACTGCGAACTGCTGCGGGAGGCCGGCTTCCGCCAGGCCGGACCGGTGTGGCAGTACGGCACCAGCTCCGTCCTGGTCGCCCTGCGCTGACCTCGCCCGGAAGCCCATCCGGAACGGCCGCGTCCGCACGGGCACAGTCTTTGCTATGGCGTGACAGAAAGCGCCCTGTCGATCGCACAGGGAAACGGTTACGGTTTCCCTCGGTCGCCGACGCCCCTGCCGCCCCCACCCTCACGCCGACACCCCACCGAGAGCTGGTTTCGCATGCGGCCCTTACCGCTGTATCTCGAACCGCGAATGGAGACCCCGCTCCGATCCCTCCTGGAGGAACACGACCTCCTGCACACCCTGTCCGACGCCCTCGGGTCCCCGCTCAACCTGCTCCTGCCCGAGCAGATCGCCGACAACCTGGCCCGCTTCCAGGCCGTCTACCGCAAGCACCACCTCGCCGGCCGGATCCACTTCGCCCACAAGGCGAACCGCTCCAGCGCCCTCGTGCGCCGGCTCGCCGCCACCGACGCCGGACTGGACGTCGCCTCGCTCGCCGAACTCCAGCACGTGCTCGGGGCCGGCTGCCCGCCCGAGCGGATCATGGCGACCGGCCCGAAGACCCGCGAGTACCTCTGGCTGGCGGCCCGCACCGGCGCCGCCATCCACCTGGACTCCCCCGCCGAACTCGACGAGCTGGCCGACCTGGTGCGCGAGCACGCCCTGCCCCGGGTGCGGGTCCTGCCCCGGCTGTCCGGCTTCAAGGCCCCCGGGGTCACCCTGCTCTCCCGGCCCAGCCGCTTCGGCACCGACCTCGGCGAACTCACCGGGCTGCTCGACGCGTTGGAGCGCCACCGGGACGCCGTGGAGACCACCGGCGTGGCCTACCACCTGGACACCACCGGCATCGCGGAGAAGGCCGTCGCCCTGGAGACCTGCATCGCGGTGATGAACGAGTGCCGCCGCCGGGGCCTGCAACCGCGCACCATCGACATCGGCGGCGGCTTCGGGGTCAGCTACCTGGCCGACGCCGCCCAGTGGGAGCGGTACACCACCGAACTGGCCGACGCCGTCCTGGGCCGCCGGCCCGCCCTCACCTGGCAGGGCCACGGCTACGGGCTGCGCGCCGAGTCCGGCCGGCTGCGCGGCGCCCTCGGCCTCTACCCGGCGCACCGCCCGGTGGCCGCCGAAGCCTACCTGGACGAGCTGCTCTCCCACCCCGCGCCCACCCTCGGACGGCCGCTCGGCACCCTGCTGCTGGAGAACCTCTACGAGCTGGCGGTGGAGCCCGGCCGGGCCCTGGCCGACCAGTGCGGGGCCACCCTCGCCCGCGTCCTGGAGGTCCGGCACACCCCGGCCGGCGAGCGCCTCGTCCGGCTGGAGATGAACGCCCGGGACGTGGGCCTGGAGGAGCACGGCGTCCTGATGGACCCGGTCCTCGTCCCCCGGCCCGGCGCGCCCGGCGCCGGAGACGCAGCCCCGGACGAACCCGTCGGGGTCTACCTCATCGGCAACCTCTGCCTGGAGACCGACCTGATCACCCGCCGGACGGTCTTCCTGCCCCGCCTGCCCGCCCCCGGCGACCTGCTCGCCTTCGCCAACACCGCGGGCTACCTGATGGACTTCAGCGCCGGCGGGGCACTGCGCCAGCCCGTCGCGCGCAAGGTCGCCGCCTACCGGCAGGACGGCACCTGGCGGTGGCGCCTGGACGAGCAGTACTGGCCCGTCGACGTGACGGCGGCCGCGGCACACCGGGGGAACGGACACGCATGAGGTACGACAGCATCACCGACGCGATCGGCAACACCCCGCTGGTCCGGATCGACCCGGCGGTCACCGGCCTGCGGCACATCGACCTGTACGCCAAGCTGGAGATGCTCAACCCGTTCGGCTCGGTCAAGGACCGTGCCGCCTGGAACATGACCCGCGAGGCGCTGCCCGCCGCCGTCGAACGCGGCGACACCCTCGTGGAACTCTCCAGCGGCAACACCGCCAAGGCGCTCGCCCTGATCGCCGGCCTGCACGGGCTGCCGTTCAAGAGCGTCACCAACCGGATGAAGGTCCCCGAGATCAAGGACCTGCTGCTGCTCCTGGGCGCCGAGATCGAGGAACTGCCCGGCCGCACCGAGTGCCTCGACCCGACCGACACCGACGACCCGCTCACCCGGATCCACCGGATGCTCTCCGAGGCCGACTCCGGCTACCTGCACACCGACCAGTACTACAGCCGCCTCAACCTGGACGCCCACCTCACCGGCACCGGGCCGGAGATCCTCCGGGACCTCGACGGCCGCGCCCCGGACCACTTCATCGCCTGCATCGGCACCGCCGGATCCTCCACCGGCGTGGCGGCCGCGCTGCGCGCCCACGACCCGGCCGTCGAGGTGCTCGGACTGGTCGCCCACAAGTCCGACTTCATCCCCGGCATCCGCACCATCGACGAGGTGCACGAGGTCGGGCTGTTCGACCCCGACACCTACGACGGCATCGCGTCCGTCACCGCCGACCAGGCCATCGACGGCATGCTCACCCTGGCCCGCCGCTGCGCCCTGCCCGCCGGCCCCACCGGAGGCGGCGCCTTCTTCGGCGCGCTGCGCCACCTGCGCCCCGTCGACGAGGAGTTGGCGCGGCGGGGCACCGGCGAGCGGCACACCGCCGTGTTCATCGTCTGCGACCGGATCGAGAGCTACCTGAGCTACGTCCGCCGGCGGCGGCCCGAACTGTTCAACCAGCCCGCCCGGCCGAACTCGGTGGGCACGGTCACGCCGACCGAGCTGTCCGCCGCCCGGGTCGTCGAGGTCGACGCCGCGCGCAAGTGGATCGCCGAGGAGCGGCCGCTGGTCGTCGACCTGCGCGGCGGGTTCGCCTACGCCGCGCTGCACATCGAGGGCTCGATCAACATCGTCGACGAACTCTTCGACGAACTCCTGCACGGCGGCCTGCCGTTCGGCACCCACCAGCCGGTGCTGCTGGCCTGCCCGGTCGGCGAGAAGTCCGCCCGGTACGCGGCACTGCTCACCCGGATGGGACACCGGGACGCGCGCAGCCTGGCCGGCGGCATCATCGCCTGGCGCGACGCGGGCGCCCCGCTGGTCCGGGACTGAGCGGGGGCCGGCCGTGACCACCCTCGACGCGCTCCGGGACTGGCACCGCGGGCTGCGCGCCCAGTTCCCCCTCATCACCGGCCACCCGGACCAGGCCTACCTGGACAGCGCGGCCACCTCGCAGAAGCCCCGGGCCGTGCTCGACACCGTCCAGCGCTACCTGACCACCGCCAACGCCAACGCCGGCCGCGGCACCTACACCTGGGCCAACGCCACCACCGCCCTGGTCGAACGCACCCGCGCCCGGGTCGCCCGCTTCCTCGGCGACCCGGAACCGCTGCGGCGCTCCGGCGTCCACTTCACCAGCGGCGCCACCGAGGGACTGCGCGCGGTGGCCCGGGACTGGCTCCCCCACCACCTGCGGGACGGCGACGAGATCATCGTGCCGTTCGCCGACCACCAGGCCAACGCCCTGCCCTGGCTGGAGGCGCAGCAGCTGCTGGCCCGCCAGGGCGTGCGCGTCACGGTGCGCGAACTGCCGTACGACCCGGCCTCGCGGGACTACGACCACGTCGCGCTCGCCGGACTCGTCACCGAGCGCACGGCGTTCGTCGCCGCCACCCACGTCCACCACGTGTACGGCGCCGACATGAACGTCCACCGCATCCGGGCCGCGGTCGGGCCCGAGGTGCCGATCTGCCTGGACGCCGCCCAGAGCGTCGGTCACCTCCCGGTGGACGTCACCGCGCTGGACGTCGACTTCGTGGCCTTCTCCGGCCACAAGGCGATGGGCCTGCCCGGCACCGGCGCGGTGTGGGCCCGCAACACCCGGGGCCCGGCCTTCACCCCCGGCGGCTGGGCCGGCACCCCCAACACCTGCGGCATCGCCGGCCTGGAGACCGCCCTGGACTGGCTCGACGCCGCCGGGACGGACCGCATCCGGCGGTGGAACACCGCCCTCGCCGCCCGGCTCACCGACGGACTGCGGACCCTGGACGCGTACGAGGTGCTCGGCTGCCGGCTGAGCCTGGCCGCCGACTCCGAGGTCCAGCAGCGCGAGGGCATCGTCACCTTCCGGCACCGCGGGATCGGCTCCAACGACCTGGGCTTCGTGCTCGCCAGCCACGGCCTGCTGGTGCGCTCCGACGGCCACTGCCAGGCGCGGGCCGGCGAGAGCGAGAGCTCGGTACGGGTGAGCCTGCACGTCTACAACAGCCCGGAGGAGGTCGACAGGCTGCTCTCCGTCCTGCGTTCGCTGTAGCGGCCGGAGCCGGGGCCGGGTCCGGCCCGGGCGTCCCCGAACGCCGCCGGTCGCCGAGGGGCCGTCACATCCGCTGGAGGTTGCGCACCAGTCCGGTCATCTTCGGCGACGGGGCGACGTTGAGCTCCCGCTGCAGGAACGAACGGTAGTGCTGGTAGGAGCGCAGCGCGCTGGCGAGGTTCCCCTCGGCGAGGTGCACCTCGACCACGATCCGGTGCGCCGTCTCCCGGACCGGGTCGATGGCGATCGCCGCCAGCGCGGTCTGCAGGGCCGACAAGTAGCGCTCGGCATCGCACAGTTGATGCGCCAGGCCCTCCAGGGCGTAGAGCCGCAGCTGGTCCCACCGCTCGCGCTCCAGGGTCAGCCACTCCTCCTCCCAGCCCGGCAGCAGCTCGGCGGCCAGCTCGTCCACGAGGTCGTCGCAGCTGACGGGCAGCCGGTCGAGCCCGGCGACGACCCGTTGCGCCGAGCAGCGCGCGGCACGCAGGTCCACCCGGACCGCCGGAGCGAGCCGCAGCCACTGCCCCGACGCCTCGACCGGGATGGCCCGGCCGCGCCGCCTGGCGTGGTAGAGGGCGGTGCGCAGGTTCGCGGCCGCCCGGCGCTGGGTGCAGTCCGGCCAGAGCCGTTCGGCGGCCGTGCCGCGCTGGACGCCGTCGTCGTGCAGGGCGAGGAAGGCCAACAGGTGCTCCGCGCTCACCGGGAGGGAGACCCTGCGTCCCGCGTCGGTGGCCTCGAAGCCCCGCAGCAGTTCGATGCTCGGGCCGTCCCACGACACACTCCCACTCTGCCGTGCCGCGCCGACCCCCGCACCCGTTCGGGCGCGCACCGGTTGCGGCCGGGGCCCGTCACGGCCGTGTCCGTCCGGCCCCGGACCGCCGTCACCCGGACGTCGTACGGACGTTGCGGCGGCGTCGCGGTGACGCCTCGGCGGCGTCACGGCCGTCGTCGCCGACCGTCACGGCCACGGCCCCCGGCCGGCCGCCGACACCCTAATGGGCCGCCGCCGAACGGGTGTTGGCGGAGGTGCCGATCCACCGCGGGAACCCGGGCCGATCGGCCGACCGGCGGACGGTCACCGTGCGTGCACCACCCGGCCCGTGGCACCGACGCCGGCCGGGACGGCTCCGCCACGCGGACGCGACGCCCCCGCGACGGCACCCACCCGCCGGCGGTGACGCTCCCCGGCACACGCGCGCGACGGCCGGCCCGTTGACTGGCACCACCTGCCGCCCGGTGGAGCGCACCCGACGCCCCGCCCGACACCGGAAGGGGGATGCCGCATGAAGGCCCGATCGGTCCTGCGCGACGTCCGCGCCCCCGAGGACGAGCTCCTCGGCGACCCGGAGGTGTGCATCGCCGTCCTGGACGGTCCGGTCGACCTGTCGCACCCCTGCTTCGACGGCGCCGACCTCACCCGGCTGGACACGCTCGTCACCGAACCGGCCGGCCCCGGCCCGATGTCGCTGCACGGCACCCTGGTCGCGAGCCTGCTCTTCGGCCGACCCGGCAGCCCGGTGACCGGGCTCGCGCCGCGGTGCCGCGGCCTGGTCCTGCCGGTCTTCACGGACGCGGGCGAGGGACGGGTACCCCAACTCGACCTGGCCCGGGCCGTCGAACGCGCCGTGCAGGAGGGCGCCCACGTCATCAACATCAGCGGTGGCGAGGCCGGCCAGGACGTCCAGCCGGACCCGGTGCTGGAGCACGCGCTGCGGCTGTGCGACGAGAGCGGGGTCCTGGTGGTCGCGGCCGTCGGCAACGACGGCTGCGACTGCGCCCAGGTGCCGGCCGCCGTCCCGACGGTGCTCGCCGTCGGCGCGGCCGGCCCCGACGGCGAACCGCTGGACATCAGCAACTGGGGCTCCGCGTACGCCGGCCACGGCCTGCTCGCCCCCGGGCTCGATGTCGAGGGCGCCGCCCCGGGCGGGGGCGGCGCCACCCTGACCGGCAGCAGCTTCGCCACACCACTGGTGTCCGGGGTCGCCGCCCTGCTGGTCGCCGCGCAGGTACGGGCGGGCGCCCCGCCCGACCCGAGGGCGGCCGGCCGGGCCCTGCTGCGGGGCGCGCGCTCCGTGCCCTGCGCCCCCGCCGACGCGCCCGAGTGCCGGCGCCGGCTGGTCGGTCACCTGGACGCGGCCCACGCGTACGAGCTGATCACCCGACGAGACCTGACCGCGCCTCCGGCCGGCGCCGCGACCACGGCGGACGCCGCCCGCCGCGCCACCCTCTCCCCCGAGGTCGGGGTCGCCACGGCCGGCGCTCCCGCACTGCTCGGGACCTCCCCTTACGACTCGCACGAGGGAGCCAGCACCATGGACACCCAGAGCGTTCCCGTCGCCACCACAGAGGCCGATCCCACCGCCCCGACCGCACCACCGGCCCCCGCCGCCCAGGCCGCGCCGGCCCCGCAGGGCGCGCCGTACGACGCCGTTCCCCAGGCCGGCGCCGCCGCCGGGGTGACGGGCGTCACCGCCGCGAGCGCGCAGCCCGCGGTCCCCGGACACGTCCCGCCGC
>NZ_JBEZUT010000126.1:0-23058 GCF_040636595.1 Kitasatospora sp. NPDC036755 | reverse complement strand
CGGCGCCGGGCCCGCCCGTCGCCCCGCCGCGCGGCGCGAGCAGCACCTGGATGCGCCCGCTCGCCACCCACTGCGCCAGCCGGGGTCCGTCCGCGGTGCCGACCGCCACGTCGATCACCTGGCTGCCGTCGGTGTCCACCCGGCCGACGGTGATGACGGTGGCGGGCAGGGAGTCGGCCCGGCCGTTGTCGGGGGTGAAGACGATCACCAGCTGCACGCCGGGCTGGAGCCGGCTGGCCGGCAGCTGGCTGCGCTTGGCCGACACCCCGACCACGATCTGGCCGGGCTGCACCGACAGGCCCTGCGCGAGGTCGGAACCGGTGAGCATCGCCCCGCGCTTGAGGTCGGTGGCGGCCCGCATGCCGACCGCCCTCGCCCGGTCCTGGGCCGACACCGGGTGCAGCGCCGGGTCCCCCGCGATCCGGGCGATCACCAGGTCGTCCTCGGTGATCACCTGCCCCCAGGGCACGTCCCGGGCCAGCGCCAGCACCGCGACCCGCTGGCCGGTGCTGTTGTAGAGGACGGCCCCGCCCAGCCCGCCGGCCGCGATCAGCGCGACCGCCATCGCCAGCACCGCCGGGCGGCGCCGCCGCGCCCGCATGGTCCGCCCGGGAGCGTGCGGCACCGCCCGTCCCCGGCCCTTGCCCGGGCCGCCCTGCTCCGGCTGCTCCGGGAGTGCCACGGACGCCGCCGCGCCCGCGGAGGTGCCGGATCCCGGCGTCGCGAACGTACGGTTCTCCACCGGGTTCCGCCCTTCCCTCGTTCGTCTCTGCTCGTCTGGCTGGTCAGTGTGCGCATCGCCGCACCGGCGCGGTCAGTCGATCGCGGTCAGTCGATCGCGGTCGGTCGATCGCGACCGGGTGGTAGCGCCCGGTCGGGCGCGCTCAGTTGAGCACCTGCATCTCGGCGACCCTCAGCTCGAAGGGCTTGCTGCTCTGGTTGATGCCCTTGATCGTGAACTTCCGCGGGTTCGACCCGCCGGTGACCACGACGTCGGCCGCCCAGTGCATCGTCACCGTGGCGCTGAAGACGCCGTTCTTCTCGCCGGCCGAGCTGGTCCCGAACTCGTAGCCGCAGTCCGGGGACTTCGCGCCGCCGTACTTGGGGTCGTACGGCGTGCCCGGCGTGGTGCAGGAGGTCTGGAGGCGGTCGCCGAAGCTCCAGTCCGCCTTCACCAGCCGGGGCGTGACGGTGACCGAGATCCCGCCCACCGACGCGTTGCCGGGCGCGGGCAGCGCGGCGCCGTCCGCCCAGAGCCAGACCGGGGCGTGGACCACCGCCGTGTTCTGCGGCGCGGCCCGGCCCACGGGCGCGCCGAAGCGGACCTTGTCGTAGGCGTCCTGGATGGCCGTGGCCTCCGCGTTGACGGTCTGCCCGTCCGGCGCGGTCTTCTCGAAGACGATCTCGGCGCCGCCCATGCCCCCGTCGGTCTGGGCGCAGACCTTCGTGTAGAGCGCGCCGTCCTTGGGGTCGTTGCCGCCCCACTCGGGGGCGCCCGCGGGCGGCGGGTTGTCCAGCGGGCGGAAGTAGCAGCCCAGGCTGTTGCTGAACCAGCCGAGCGCCGGGTCGTGGCAGGCCCACGGGACCTCGTGGTAGCCGCACAGCTGCGGGCCGGTGGCCGAACCGCCGCCGCCACCGCTCGGCTTCGATCCGCCGGGCGCCGGGGTCTTCCCGCCGGAATGGGCGTCCGCGCAGATCACCGACGGGGAACACTGCTCGGCCCCGCCGCTCGGCGGTTCGTCCGCGGTCGCACTCACCGCCGAGGACAGCAGCAAGCCGGCCGACATCGACACGGCGACCGCGATTCGCCGGGCCGGTTTCCGCGTGCCGTTCAGCATGTCCGGTCCACCTCCCGTTTGAAGTCGTAGATCAACCAATGTGCTTGGAACCAGCGCAGGGAAGCGGTTCCGACGTACCGGTTCAGACGCGTTCCGGGATCCTTGGCGGCCCCGGTGACGGCGTCGACGCGGTGCCAGTCCGACACGTCGACGCAGTCCTCGATCACGGCGGTCTGCGGATCGGCTTTCAGATCAATGGCCTTGACCACGGGGGAATTGCGCGGTGTTCCGGTCATCACCGCATTGGCGTCGCGCAGTTGCCGGAGGCTGACGAGGCCGTCGGACAGCGCCCGCCCGGAGGAGAGCTGCTCCAGTCCGTAACCGTCCGAATCCGACCGCCCGAAGACCTCGGCCTGGGCCTGCCACCAGTCCTGATAGACCTTCAGTGCGAGCCGCCCCATCGCGCCCTCCGGGCCGCTGGTCGGCGCGATCGAGCCGTTTACCGAACCACCCGAAGGAGTTAGCGGGTTCACTCCCGCGACGGTGGGAGCGGCCGACCCGATGCGATCGACGGAACCGCCCGCACCACCGCCCGCGCAAGCGCCGAGCAGCAACACCAGAACCGCCCCACCGACCCCAACCGCCCCAGGGCGCAACACATTTCCGCGCTGCCGCATGGCCCCACCTCATTGCGACCGACCAGATCCGCGATCCACGGCCGCCAGGAGAATTCCGCCGTCCCGCCGGTGTTTCCGCTGAGGATCGATTCTTCGCCAACCCACCCCATCACGGCAACACCTCAGGCCCCCTGACCTTACGCGGAAGGCGGTTCCGTCGGGGCACTTTCCCGCCACAGAACGGCCAACAGTTCTTCGGAAAGCGACAATCCGGCCAATGCGCCCCGAACCGCGGCCCGATTGCGCATCAGGAGCCTCCCGGCGTGCGGCGGAACGAGCAGGCGCGCGCCAGGCGCACCCGAACTACCGGCCGGTTCCCCACCGTCCGTCAGCGCGGCCACGGCCGGCTGGAGATCGAGCGGGGCGACGGCCGCGGGGGCACCCGGGACGCCCTGCTGCAGGACGGTGGTCAGGGCCCGGCTGAACGAGCCCTCCCCGCCCGGCAGGACGGCGTCCCGGCCGCGTCTGCCCGGGGCGTAACGGCTGCCCGGGCTGAAGCGGCCGATCCGGCCCCACAGCGGGACCCTCGAGTAGCTCAGCAGTTCGCCCGCGCCGTCCTCGCCGCGCTCCAGCGCCGCCCAGGCGTCCCGGTCGACCGCCGCGTCGACCAGCAGCAGCGCCTCCTCCTGGTCCCCGTGCACCATCGCGCTGACCACCCAGTCCCAGGCGAGGCCCCGGCGGTAGGCGTTGTCCGGGGTGCTGCCGGCGGTGACGAGGGCCAGCCGGCGCCCGCGCGGATCGGCCACCAACTGGCCGACCAGGCAGACCAGAAGCCAGCGGCCGGGGTGCTGGGCGGCGTCCCGTACCGCGGTGAGCATCGCGTTGGCGTCCGCGTCCGGCGGCACCGCGGTGACCCGGCAGCCGGCCGCGCCGGTGTCGAAGCACATCCCGGGGAGCACGTCGGCGAGCAGCCGGGCACCGTCCGGCGCGAGCGCCGCTCCCCCGAAGGCCCGGTCGGGCCCGCCGTCCGCCCCGATCACCACCAGATCGACCCCGCCCGCCATCCGGCCGTCCCCCCTCCTGCACCATTTCTCCACCCGCCGGGCAGGCTACCGCCCCGAACGGCCGCCGACGGGGCTCCCGGCCCGTCCGCTCAGGGACCATGGGCCCTATCGACGCGCGCGCCGACCGAGGACGATCGGACGCATGGAGCGTGAGGACCGTGTGGAAACCCTGAGCGAGGCCGAGTGCCTGCGGCTGCTCAGCACCGTGCCCGTCGGGCGCGTGGTGTACACCGAGCACGCGCTGCCGGCCGTCCTGCCGGTCTCCTTCGAGGTCCTGGACGGGCGGCTGGTGCTCGCCGTACGCCGGGGAAGTGCCACCGCGCGCGGGCTCGACGGCACGGTGGTGGCCTTCCAGGCGGATCTGCTGGACCCGGTCACCCGCACCGGCTGGAGCGTCCTGGTGCACGGGCGGGCCGACGTGGTGAGCGACCCCGAGCAGGTCCGGCGGGTGCTGCGCTCCGGCCTGCGGCCCTGGGTCGGCGATCCGGAGCCGCTGTTCGTCGCGCTGGTGCCCGAACTGGTCAGCGGCCGCCGCCTGTTCCCCACCGGATCCGGCGGGGTGGGCCGCCAGGCCCGGCGGCCGATGGGCGCGGGGCCGATGGGCGCGGGGCCGATGGGCGCGGGGCCGATCAGCGCCGGTCCGTGGGCGTCCGCCCCGTGAACACCGGGCCCGTGAACGCCAGGCCCGCGAACAGCGGTTTTCCGTTCGGCTCCTGACAGATACCGATGGGTAGGCATACGCTTCCGGCGTCCTGATCCCTCCCCGGGTCCGTCCCCACCAGGAGCGCACCGTGACGACCTTCGCCTCCCTCGCCGAGCTGACCGCCGCCGTCGGCACCGAGCTGGGCACCAGCCAGTGGCACACCGTCGAGCAGCGGCAGATCGACCTGTTCGCCGAGGCGACCGGCGACCACCAGTGGATCCACGTGGACCCGGAGCGGGCCAAGGAGAGCCAGTTCGGCTCGACCATCGCCCACGGCTACCTGACCCAGTCGATGATCCCGGTGCTGGCCAAGGAGTGCTACGCCGTCGAGGGCGTGCGGATGGCGCTGAACTACGGCTCCGACAAGGTGCGCTTCCCGGCGCCGGTGCCGGTGGGCACCGCGATCAGGGCCACCGCCGAGCTGGTCTCGGCCACCGAGGTGCCGGGCGGGGTCCAGGCCGTGGTGCGGTTCACCGTGACCAGCGAGCACAGCGCCAAGCCGCACTGCGTCGCGGAGACGATCACCCGCTTCTACACCTGACGGCGAGCGGCCCTCCGGCGAGCGGCCCGACGGGCGCTCGGGCCCGGGCCGGGCGGGGCCCGCCCGAGACGGTCCGCGCCGCTTCCCCGGTACGCCGATTGGACCGCACGGGGCTCTCCACCAGGTCCGGACGGCCCACGGCGAGTAATCTCCGACGAGATGGTTGTCGTATCGCAGCGGCCCCACCCGCCGCAGCGCTGCGCGCCCCGGCCCGCCCGGTAGCCGTGCCCGTCCCTGGAGGAGCCGTGCCCCGCCGCCCCGTCCCGTGGTTCTCCCGTCTCGCCGGCCTGACCTCGCAGTTCGCGCCACCGCCGGCGGGCCCCGCCACCGAACGCGCCGTCCCCGGCCTGGCCGGACTGCCCCGGGCCGCCTGGCACCGGATCCGCACCGACGCCTTCGGCGCCGAGCCCCGGGGCGAACGGCTGGCCCGGATCCGCCGCTCCCCGCAGTTCGCCGACGGCGCCTTCCGCAATCCGGTGCCGACCCGCCGCCTGGTGTACGAGCGCAGCCCTCTGGAGATCACCCGCGCCCAGCTGACCGGGGACAAGGCCCGCCGGGCGCCGGTCGCCGCCGTCCCGGTGCACCGGCTCCTCCCGGACGACCTGGCCGCACCGCCGGACTCCGGTCTGCGGCTGACCTGGCTGGGCCACGCCACGGTCCTGGCCGAGATCGGCGGACGGCGGGTGCTGCTCGACCCGGTCTGGGGCGAGCGCTGTTCCCCCTTCTCCTGGACCGGGCCCAAGCGGCTGCACCCGGTGCCGCTGCCGCTGTCCGAACTCGGGCCGGTGGACGTGGTCGTGGTCTCGCACGACCACTACGACCACCTCGACATGGGCACCGTGCGGGCACTGATCGGAACGGACGCGGTGTTCGCCGTCCCGCTCGGGGTCGGGGCCCACCTGGAGCACTGGGGCGTGCCGGCCGGGCGAATCGTCGAACTGGACTGGTGGGAGTCGGCCGAGGTCGCCGGGCTGACCCTGACCGCCACCCCGGCCCGCCACTACTGCAGCCGCGGGCCGCGCACCAGCGCGCTGTTCCTGTGGGCGTCCTGGGTGGTGGCCGGCGGCGGGCAGCGGATCTTCCACAGCGGGGACACCGGCTACTTCCCCGGATTCGCCGAGATCGGCCGCCGGCTCGGCCCGTTCGACGCGACGATGATGCAGGTCGGCGCGTACAGCGACTTCTGGCCCGAGGTGCACATGACCCCGGAGGAGGGCGTGCGGGCGCACCTGGACCTGGGCGGCGAACTGCTGCTGCCGATCCACTGGTGCACCTTCAACCTCGCGCTGCACCCCTGGGAGGAGCCGGCCGAGCGGGTGGTCGCCGCCGCCCAGACGCTCGGCGCCCGGCTCGCGGTGCCCCGGCCCGGCAAGCCCTTCGAACCCGCCGCCCCGCCCGCCCTGCGACTGTGGTGGCGCGCCGTCGCCACCTCCCCGCGCGGTATCTCGCCACTGACCGACGAGCGGACCGAGGAGGAGGCGGCGGCGGGGACCGCCGAGGGGCGGGCGACCGGTGCGGCCGGGGCGCGCGAACAGACGACGACTTTCAGCGAACAGATTTCGAAATCTGTTCGCTGAAAGTTGTTCGCTGACATCTGTTCGCCGAAGGCCGCCTCTGAAGGCTGCTCGCTGAAGCTCTGTTCGCTGGACGCTCTGCGCTGGAAAGCCCTCCCGAGCCCCTCGGCCCCCCTCGGCCCCCCTCCGCCCCTCCGCCCCGCTCAGCCCCCGAGGACGTCCCGCAGGGCCCGCGCCTCCTTGACCACCCGGCCCGAGCCGCCGCGCTCGGCCGCCGCCGTCACCTCGGCGACCGGCCCGCGGGCCGCGGTGCGCCGGGCACAGTCGGTGGCGAGTGCGATCAGGTCACCCAGCCCGCGGGTCGACGGATCGGCCGTCCCGAGCAGGCCCGGCAGGGCCGGCCCGAGCACCGACCAGACCGTCGCCCGGGCGCCGGTCTCGGCCGCCATGGTGAGCGCCGCCGCCAGCCGGGCGGGCATCACCGTGCCGCAGGCCACCAGGGCGCCGAGCTCACGACCGAGCAGCGCGCCGTCCAGGTCCCCGCGCGCGGCGAGCACCAGCAGGGCGTCCACCGCCGCCGTCCGGTCCTCGCCGTGCCGGGCGCCCAGGCCGTACGCCAGCGCCAGGTGCAGCGCCAGCCCGGCCGGGCCGCCGGCCTCGGCGAGCAGCGGCAGGTGGCGGCCCGCGCCGCGCTCGTCCCGGTCGGCGCCCTCGGCGAAGGGGTCGAGCCAGCGCGCGGCCAGCTCCTCCCGGTGCCAGGGGAGCATCGCGAACCAGTGCGCGACGGGCCGCCAGCTCCAGTCGTACACCGTGCGGGCGCGGGCCACGCTGGGCTCGGTGCCCTCCAGCAGGGCCCGGAACTCGCGCGGGAGCCGCTCGCGGCCCGGCCCACTCGGCCCGCTGCCGATGCCGGGCTGGGAGACGGCGACCCGTTCGATCTCCTCCCACCAGCGGTCCCCGTGCACGTTGGTGCGCCGCAGCCCCTTGCCGGGGGCGAACAGCACCCGCTCGGACGGCTGCCCGGGCAGTCCGCCGGTGCGCAGCCAGTGCGCCAGCCGGCGACCGACCGGGGAGGTGAGGTCCTCGGCGGCCCGCAGCACCGCCGCGTCGGCGGGGCCGACCCGCAGCAGGGCCTGGGAGAGGTCGGCCTGGCCCGGCGTGACGTCCGCCGCCTCGTACCCGGCGAGCCGCTCGACGAGCACGGCCGCGTCCAGGGCGCCGGTGGCGTCGGTCGGGGTGGCGAGCAGGTACGGCAGCCGGGCCTGGACGACCTGCCCGGCCGCCTCCTCCAGCCGCGCGGCGAGGACGGCCCCGTGCACGGTGGTGCGCGGTCCGCGCAGCTTGGCGCGGCCCTTGCCGCCGATGTGGTCCCAGAGCTTCCACTGCGGCGCGCCGTCGGCCACCCCGGCCACCACGTGGAGGATGTCCCGGGGTGAGCAGTCCCCCCAGCTGCTCGGGCCGTGCCACGGGTGCACCCGGCGGACCGGCTCCACCGCCTCGGCCAGGGCCGCCCGGTCGAGGTGGCTCAGCCGGACCAGCCCGTCCAGCACCCGCTCGAAGTCCGCGACACCGGGCTCGCGGGCGGCGAGCAGGGCGGACAGCTCCTCCGCGAGTTCGCCCGCCGAGCCGATCGGCGCGCCGAGCGGACGCGGTTCGGGCGGCGGCGGCAGGAACTCGTTCCACCCGGTGTCCGGGTCGTCCTCGCCCCCTCCGACCGGCGCGCCGAACAGCTCGCCGGCCCGCCGGTGGTGGGCCGGGTTCAGCGCCCCGGCCGCGGAGCGCAGGTCGGCCAGGACCGCCTCCCCCGCCGTCTTCAGGTGCCGGGCCACCAAGTTCAGCGCCCGTTCCTGGAGGGCCGCGTCCGGATGTCCGAAGGCCTCGGCCGCGGCCAGGACGACCGGGCCGGAGCGCTCGGGCGCCCGCCGGGCGGCCCTGTCCAGCCAGGCCAGCTGGGCGCGGACGAGTTTCTTCTCGGCCCGGAAGAGCACCACCGACGAGGCCTCGGTGAGCACCTCGGGCTCGATCAGACCGGCCTCGTCCAGCCCGGCGAGCACCTCCTGGGCGTGCCCGGCGAGCGTCGACAGACCGTCCAGGAGTGCCACCACGTCCCGTACCCGGGCCGTGTACTCCTCGGGCGTCGGGTCGAGCGCCCGCAGCACCTCCAGGAAGGCCCGCTGGTCGGCCGCCTTGCCGCCGCGCAGCAGCCGGGCCAGGCAGCGGTCGAGCAGTTCGACGCGGTCGACGACGCCGGCGGCGGCCAGTTCGCCGATCGCCTCCGTCCAGACGTCGCCGGGGCGCGGGCTGAGCCGGAAGGTCAGCGGCCAGCTGACGTCCGCGAGTTCGAACAGCTCGGGTATCAGCACCGGAGCGAAGGCGTCCCGGCGCAGCGTCTCGGCCAGTGTCGGACGCGGGCCGCCGGTGTCGTTGGTGTGGTCCATCCAGCTCCGGACGAAGGCCTCGCCGCGCGGCACCTCGCAGCCGGTGCGCCGGACCACGGCCTCCATCACGGGGTACATCGACGAGCCCCAGTTCCGCACCGGCCGGGCGGCGAGCCGGGTGACCACCTCGACCTGCCACTCCACCGGCTGGGCCTCGACGACCTGGTGCAGCACCGAGTTCCGGGCCCAGTTGCGGCTGCTGAAGTCGCTGCCGGCCAGCCAGGTCGCGGCGGCGGCGGGGCCGGCGTGGCAGCCGGCCCCGGCCACCAGCAGCCTGCCCCTGATCTCGGCCGCCTCCCGCGACCAGTCCTGGCGCAGTTCCTTGCGCAGTTCCTTGAGGGCGGGCAGGCAGGCCCGCCGCTGGGCCGCGTCCAGCGCGGCCAGCAGCTCCGGTATCCGCGCCAGCCGCCCCGACCGGACGGCCTTCAGCAGCTCGTCGACCGGCCCCTGCCGGTCGGCACCCGGCGTCGTGTTCACGCTCCGGCCCCCTTCGCCCCCGCGATCCCGGCGGCCCCCGCGGCCGGGGCGTCCCCGGCATCCGACACACCCCGCCCGATCGCCGAGGCCCCCGCCCCGGAGTCCCCGGCGGCCGACTCCCGCACCATCCCGACCGCCAGCGCGTGCTTGCACGGCCCGCGCCCGCCCCGGTACTTGCCCCACCACAGGCAGGTGCAGCCGAGCCGCCCCGACTCGTCCCTCCGCACCCGCTGGATGTGGTCGTCCACCGTGACGACGGCCGTCGCCCCGCCCTCCTCCAGCCGTACCGCCCCGGCCTCGACCAGCGCCCGGGCGGCCCGCAGCCGGGGGTTGGCCGCCTCGGCCCGCCCGGCGTCGTACGGGAGCTGCCGGTGGAAGTAGGCGGCCTCGGCGGTGTCGTAGCCGATCTGGCCGGCGGTGCCCAGCCGGGTGAGCGCTGCGCGGACCCGCTCGGGACTCAGCCCGGACTGGGCGGCGAGGTCCCCGACCTCGATCCGGGGCTCCCAGGCCAGCAGCACCGCGATCAGCTCGGCGTCCCGCTCGACCGCCGCGGTGGCGAGCGAGTCCAGCACCCCTCCCTCACCGGAGAAGCCCCGGGCGGCGTTCGGTGACAGCGTCAGGGTGAGCCGCATGCCGGGGAGCACCGCCTCCCAGGCGGAGGCGGTCGGCTCCCCGGTCGCCACCGGCCCGTACACGCGCAGGGCGAGGGCGTGCCGCAGCACCCGCTGGAGCGCCGCCAGCCGCTCGGGCCCGGGCAGGCAGACGGCGCCCGGGACCGGCCGGGTGGTCGGCCGCAGCGCCTTCCCGGACGGGACGACCCAGCCGACGGACGCCCGACCGCCGCGCCCGGCCCGGGGAAGCGAGCGCAGGAACCGGACGGCCTCGGCGGCGGGCAGTTCGGCGCGCGGCTCGAAGCCCGCGGCGATCACCTGGGTCTCGGCGAAGCCGCGCAGCCAGCGCTCCGGCAGCGGGACCTTCTTCTCGACCAGCGGGCCGTCGAAGGTGGTGACCTCGAGCGCGTCGGGCCCGACCGCGAGGTGCAGCGGGTCGGTCGGGCCGATCCTGGTCAGCGCCTCGCGCAGCGGGTTGTTGACGTCCACGTTGGTGGTGCCGTGGCCGATCTCGTCCCCGTCGAGCCCGGCCCCGAGCACGTCGAGCCGGGCGTAGACGCCGCAGCAGCCCGAGAAGGACTCGAAGCGCAGCCGGTCCCCGTTGGCGGTGACCACCGGGTCGAGCGAGGCGCGCAGCTGCGGCTGGTAGTAGCGCGCGGCCGCGACGTCCGCGACCGCGAGTAGCGCCGCGGCGGCCGGTGCCGGGTCGGCCAGGAAGCCCGCGAAGAAGCGCGGGTTGGCGGCGGCGCCGAGCGGGGTGGCGCCGCCGGAGGTGGCCAGGTCGAGGCGCCGGCCGTCGGCGCCGTCCAGGACCGCCGACGGGCGCAGATAGGCGTACGCGTGCGCGGATTGCGTCATGCCGGGCACGCTAGGTGAGGGCACTGACAATCCGTCGGGCCGCCCTCGGGCCACCCTCGGGCCGACTCGATGAATGGAACGTGTTCTACGTCATTCCCATGGCCCGGAGACGGCGTTACCCAGGTCACACCACGGCACGGTTGGCTTCTGCCACTATGGCTCCGTGACCGACCTCACCGAACCGTACGTCCGGGCCGAACGGCACCCCCGGCCGGCCTCCCCGTTCGCCGAGCTGCTGCAGATCGAGCGGCTGGACGAGAACACGTTCCGGGGGCACTGCCACGCCGGTTCCCCGACGCGCACCTTCGGCGGCCACGTCGCCGCGCAGGCGCTCGTCGCGGCCGGGCGCACCTGCGGGGACCGGCGTCCGGTGCACTCGCTGCACGGCTACTTCCTGCGGCCGGGCTCCCCGGCCCGCCCGATCGACTACCTGGTCGAGCGGGTCCGCGAGGGCACCTCGTACACCACCCGCCGGGTGACGGCGGTCCAGAAGGAGAGCGAGATCTTCACCCTCTCGGTCTCCTTCAAGCACCCCGAGCCGGCCGCCGACCGCCGGCGCTCGATCCCGCCGCTGCCCCGCCCCGAGTCGCTGCCGAACGCCGTGGCCCGGCTGCCCGAGGAGGTCCGCCGGGCACTCGCCGCCTCCGGTGGGTTCCGCGACCTCGACCTGCGGTTCGTCCCGTCGGACACCCCGGGGCTGCCTCCGGTCGTCCCCGGGCTGCTCCAGCAGTTCGTCTGGATGCGCACCGCCTCCCCGCTGCCGGACGACGACCAGCTGCTGCACGCCGGCGCGCTCACCTACCTGTCCGACCTCACCCTGGCCTCCACCGTCGGGCTGGACGTGCAGCCGAACTTCTTCCAGCGCACCGAACCGCCCCGGCTGCTGATGGCCTCGCTGGACCACGCGATGTGGTTCCACCGCCCGTTCCGGGCCGACGAGTGGCTGCTGTTCGCCCAGCGCAGCCCGTCCTCCTCGGACGGCCGGGGCCTGGCGCTCGGCGAGTTCTACGACCTCGACGGCCGGCTGGTCGCCTCCGCAGTCCAGGAGGCGCTGGTCCGCGACCCCTCGTGACGCCCGCGGCAGCCCGGTGGCTCCCCGGCGAACGCAAGGGGGCCGGACGGCGTCATACTCCTGAGCGGCCCCGGCCCGTATCATGGTGCGGGTGACCAAGGTTGACCTGTCACCACGGCCGGTGGAGGCGATGTCTCCGCGTCAGCTCGAACGCCGCGAGGGCCTGATCGCGGCCGCGCTCGCCCTGGTGAACGAGATCGGCGTCGAGCGGATGCAGATGAAACAGGTCTGTGAGCGGTCCGGAGTCGCCCTGGGGACGGCGTACCGCTACTTCTCCTCCAAGGACCACCTCCTGGCCGCGGCGATCGCCGAGTGGCATCGCCTGTTGCTGGCCGATCTGGTGGCGGAGCTGCGCGGGCCGAGGGCCGGACTGGGGGCGACGGACCGGGCCGTCCGGTTCGTCCGGGGCGGGATGCGCGCCTACCAGCGCCAGCCCGAACTGGCCCGGCTGCGGGTGGCCGTCGCCGCCTCCACCGACCCGTTCGCCAGCGAGGCCCTCCAGGGCATGGCCCGGGCCGACAGCACGGCCCTGCAGGCGGTGACGGCCGAGGTTCCGGCCGCCGCGAGCGACCTGGTGCGGCACATCGTCGCCCACGCCTGGCAGGGCGAGCTGACCGCCTGGGTGACCGGCCGCACCACCCTGGGGGACGCCCGGCGGCGCCTGGAGGACGTGGTGCGGCTGGTGCTGAACCCGTACGAGACGCGGTACCCGGCCCCGTACGAGGTCCAGTCCACCGGCTGAGCGCCCGCCGGCGTTCCGGGCCGGCCGACCGGCCCGGAGCGCCGCCGCGGTCAGGGCCCCTTCGCGGTCAGACCGCCGTCACCGGGTGGGCCACCACGGCACCGAACAGGTAGCCCTCCCGGTTGAACACCTCCCGCTCGGGCTGGGTGTTGCCCCGGCGGTCCGTCGCGCGGGCGCGCAGCTCGTACGGGCCGGGCCGCCCGGGGCGCCAGCCGATGCTCCAGCGCGTCCAGCCGTCGGCCCGCGGCTCGTCCCGCAGTTCGGCGCGCCGCCAGGTCCGGCCACCGTCGGCGCTGAACTCGACCCAGCGCACCGCCGCCGCCCCGGACCACGAGCGCCCGTGCAGCCGGTGCTCCCGGTCCGCCGCCAGCCGCGCGCCCACGGCCAGTTCGAAGGCGCTCTTGACCACCTGGTCGGTGAGCGGGGCGCCGCCGCCGGGCGGGTGGTCCGGCCCGAACATCCGGTAGAAGTCGGTGTTCCACGGCGAGTACAGCGGCCGGTCGGCGACCTCCATGGTGCCCAGCCACTTGATCGAGGCGACGCCCACCCAGCCGGGCACCACCAGCCGGGCCGGGGCGCCGTGGTCCGGGGTCAGCGGCTCGCCGTTCATCTCGTACGCGACCAGCACGTCGTCCAGCGCCTTGGCGATCGGCAGCGGGCGGCGCACCGGACCGTAGTTGGTGCCGCCGGTGACGTAATCCGGGTCCAGGCCGGTGGGCAGCACGTCCACGGCCGCCCCGGTCAGCCCGGCGGCCCGCAGCACCTCGGCCAGCCGGACGCCCCGCCAGCTCGCCGAGCCGACGCCGCCGAGCCTCCACGGCGTGCCCGGGACGGTCTGGCCCTGCTGCCCGAGGTAGTAGCTGCGGGCGTTGCCGGCGCACTCGATCAGCGCGCTGATCCGGGTGGACGGCAGCGCCCGCAGGTCCGCCAGACCGAACTCGACCGGGTGCTGGGCCGTCGGCGCACCGCGCAGGCCGCTGCCGAAGAGCTCGAGGCTCCAGGTGTCGGGGTCGATCAGCGGGGTGCTGGTGTGGTTGCGGACGAAGAACCGCTCCACCGGCACGTGGCGGCCGAGGGCGGCGCCGCCGTCGGCGTCGCGGAAGGCGTCCCAGCGGGTCTCGGCGTTGGTGTCGTGCCGGACGAACCACTCGGCGGGCAGCGGCTTGACGATCCCGGGCAGCGACTCGGGCGCCCCGTCGGCGGCCGCCCGGCCCGCGGTGAGCAGCGGGACGGCCGGGAGCGGCGCGGCGAGCAGCGGGACGGCGGTGACCGCCCGCAGCAGCGTCCTGCGACCCATCCCCTCGGAGCGCGCGCCCTCCCGCGCGCCCTCCCGCGCGCCCTCCCGGACGTCCTGCGCGCCCGGCACCGGGGTGCCCCGCGCGGCGACGTCCCGCGCCGCGACGCCCTCCGCCGGGGAGTCCTGCGCCGCGGTGTCCTGCGCCGCGGTGTCCGGCGTCGCGGTGTCCTGCGTCGGGACTGCTTCGTTCGGAATGCGGACCTCGTCGTCCATGAACGGCGTTCCTTCCGTTTCGGAACAGGCGGCTCGGCGGTTCGCGCGACCACGGCCGGGGCCGAAGGCCGCCGGGGCGGGCTTCGGCCTCCCGGCTCGCCCCTCCCACCGATCCGGACTCCTACCGTTCCCGCCCCCGGCGAAACCCCGGCCCGCCGGGGACGGGCCCTTGTCGGCCACCCCGGGCGGGCGGCCTGACGGGACGTAGGTCCCGAGCCGGCGCTTCCCGGCGCGCCGTCCCCCCGCTCCCGGAGCGAACTGGACATAGTGCGACATACAGCCTGTCTTCCGAGTGCGCCGAGCACGTCCGGCATGTCGAGAGGTCCATCCGATGAGCAGCCAGCCACCCCCGCCCGACCAGCCCGCGGAGGAGCCCGACGAACCCTCCGCGACCCTTCCGGCCGACCGGGCGGTGTTCGGCATCGGCGCGGTCCTGGTGCTGGCGGTGGTCGCCTGGGGCATCTTCGCCGAGGACTCGCTCGGCCGTACCTCCGACACCGCGCTCCGCTGGGTGCTGCACAACTTCGGCTGGCTGTTCGTGGTGGCCGGCGACGTCTTCCTGGCACTCAGCGTGCTGCTCGCGTTCAGCCGCTTCGGCCGGATCCGGCTCGGCCGCGACGACGACGAACCCGAGTTCTCCACCCTCGCCTGGATCGCCATGATGTTCAGCGCCGGCATGGGCATCGGCCTGATGTTCTACGGCGTCGGCGAGCCGCTCCAGCTCTTCGCCGCCCCGCAGCCCGGCTCCGGCCTGGAGCCGCAGAGCGCGGCCGCCGCCCAGCAGGCCCTGGAGTTCTCGCTCTTCCACTGGACCCTGCACCCGTGGGCGATCTACGCGGTCGGCGGTCTGGCCCTCGCCTACACCACCTTCCGCAAGGGCCGGGGCAACCGGATCTCCGCCGCCTTCGTCCCGCTGATCGGACAGCGGGGTGCGGACGGCTGGGCCGGGCGGACGATCGACCTGCTGGCGGTGTTCGCCACCGTCTTCGGCTCCGCGACCAGCCTCGGCCTCGGCGCGCTCCAGGTCGCCGACGGACTCGGCTACATCTCCTCCGTCCGCAACACCCAGAACGCCCAGCTGGTCATCATCGGCTCGCTGACCGCCGCGTTCGTGGTCTCCGCGTTCTCCGGGGTGCACAAGGGCGTGAAGTGGCTCTCCACCGCGAACGTCGTCCTGGCCTCGCTGATCATGCTCTTCGTCTTCGTGTTCGGCCCGACGGTGTTCGCCCTGGACGCGATCCCCTCCTCGGTCGGCGGCTACCTCTCCGACCTGCTCGCGATGTCCACCCAGACCGGCGCGTTCACCGACGAGGGCTGGCTCGGCTCCTGGACGATCTTCTACTGGGCCTGGTGGCTCTCCTGGGCGCCCTTCGTCGGCACCTTCATCGCGCGGATCTCACGCGGCCGCACCATCCGGCAGTTCCTGCTCGGCGTACTGCTGGTGCCCAGCGGAGCGACGGTCGTCTGGTTCTGCGTGATGGGCGGCACCGCGATCCGGCTGGTCACCACCGGCGCGGCCGACCTGGTCGCGACCATCCCCCAGGGCCCGGAGGCCTCGCTGTTCGAGATGCTGCGCTCGCTACCGCTCGGCTCGGTGACCAGCGTGGTCGCGGTGCTGCTGGTGATGACCTTCTTCATCACCAGCGCCGACTCGGCCTCGCTGGTGCTCGGCTCGCTCTCCAGCCGGGGCTCGCTGCATCCGCGCACCTGGCTGGTGGTGGTCTGGGGCGTGCTGATGGGCGGGGTCGCGGCGGCCCTGCTGCTGGCCGGCGGGCTCACCGCGCTCCAGAACGCGACGATCCTGGTCGCGCTGCCGTTCGTGGTGGTGATGCTGCTGCTGTGCGTCTCGCTGGTCAAGGAACTCCGCGAGGACCCGGCCGCCGCACCGGCCCGCTTCCACCCGCCGCACGGTCTGCGGGACGCCGTCCGGGAGGCCGTCGGCGACTCGGGAAAGCGCCGCTGACCAGCGCATACGCCCCGCCCGGCGACGGATGGGGCGTATGCGGCCAGCCGACGCCCAACCCCCGTCCGGACTTCACCCCCGCGTACCGACCGTTCACACCGCCCTGGAAACCTCCCTGTCATGAACGCCAGCCCTCAGGCGCCCTACCAGGACCCGCGCTTCCCCCTGCCCCAACGGCACCGCCGGCTGCTCGCCGTCACCGCCGTCCTCGCCTCCATCGCCCTCGGCACGCTGGGCGTCGGCGCCACCGTGGAGACCGTCGAACACGGCCCCCTCGCCACCGCCTCCGCCAGCAAGTAGCACCCGCCCGTCCACAGGGGCGACCTGCCCCGCCCAGCACCGCGGTCCACACCCCGGACCCGGTGCATTTCACTGCCCGCGCCCACGGCGCGGGCCGACGCGGCGACCGGGGCGTCACGCCGCCCGACGGGACGCCGCCCCTACGCCCACTGTTCGGCGCGGGGGACGGCCGGGGGCGGGATCAGCGGACCGGGGCGGGAGTGGCGGCCGGTGCCGGGAGTGGGGTGGAGGTCGGGGGCCGGGGCGTAGCGGGCGGCCGGGGGGCGCAGGCGCCAGGCCGGAGGGCGGGTGGGGTGGGGGGTGGGGGTCATCAGGGCGAGGCGGTGCAGCAGGTCGAGGGCGTCGCGCCGCAGGGCGGTGCGGTCGGCGAGGTAGCGGGCGGGGAGGCCGTACTCGTCCGCGATGTCGCCTAGGACGCCGTCTATCAGCGCGTCCGGGATCGGGACGTCGCCGGTCACCGGTTCGTCGGGCAGCGGGCGGACCTCCTCGACCAGGCGCTCGACCAACAGCAGGGCGGCCTGGGCAAGGGTGCCGGTACCGGGGAGGGCCAGGTCGGTGAGTTCGGCGGCCGGGTCGAGCAGGGCGACGCCCTCGGCGCGCAGTTCGGCCTCCAGGCCGAGGAACTCGGCGAGCGCCGCGGGGCCGCTGAGCCGGTGCTCCCGCAGCCAGGCGCGGTGCTCCTGGGGGAGGTCGGCGGCCAGGACGGCCGGTGTCTCGGCGAGCAGGCGGCGGACGGCGGTGGCGGGTTCGGCCTCGGCCGCGCGGCGGATCAGGTCGGCGGCGTCGTCGGCGAGGGCGGGCGGACCGGCCGGGACGGCCCGGGCGAGTTCGCGGTCCACGGTCAGCACGAAGGAGTCGTCGGTCTGGTCGGCCGGCAGCTCGCCGAGCACCTGCCAGCTCGCCAACGCGGCCAGCGCCATGGCGAGGTCGGCCGGTTCGGCGGCGAGCTCGGGCGCGGCGGCGGCCATCGCGTCGAGCAGCCGCCGGTAGCCCAGCTCTTCCGGGGCGTCGACCAACAGGGCCAGCGCGAGGGCGAGTTGGGCATACCCTGCCGGGGTGAACGGCACGCCGGTGACGGGGTGTTCGAGGCGCCGGGCGGCGTCGGGGCCGAGGCCGGCCTTGCAGAGCCGGGCGTGCCAGGGGCCGACCACGAGGCGGTAGCCGAGCAGGGCGTCGAAGCGCTCGGCGAGCCAGTCGCGGTGACGGCGGATCAGCGGGAAGCCGTCGGCGTGCGGGCCGGAGGCGGTGACCAGCGGGTGGGCGAGCAGGAGCCGGGCGGCGATCCGGCGTTCGGCCGCCGGGAGCTCCTCGCCGGAACGATCCTGCGCGATCACGGTGGGCGGTGCCACCCGGGTCCGTTCGGGCCTGCGGTGCCGCCCCGGCCCGCCCGGCTTGGCACCTGACCGGACGACGGGCAGTTCGGCGTCGTCGCGCCGGGCCCGGCGCAGGCCACCCTCGGTGCGGTCCTCGCGGGGGCGTACGGGCGCGGCCGGGTGCGCGCTGGGGCCGTGCCACCAGCTGACGTCGGGGTCGGCGGCGGGTTCCGCGGCGGCACCGAGGTGGCGGGCGGGGTAGAGGCCGAAGGAGGCGGCGCAGAGGTCGTCGGCGGTGCCGGGCGCGGCGGCGGCGAACCAGTGGGCCAGGCGCAGCAGTCCGGGGTCCGGCGAGAGCGTCGGGCCGTCGGCGGGCCCGGCTTCGCGTACGGCGAGGACGGCGTGGGCGGTTCCCCGTCCTGCCCCGCCCCTGCGCCCGTCCGGCCTGCCGGCGGCCACCCGGGTGGCGCCGACCGCGTAGTCCTGCTGATCCATGTCGGGGTCCAGACTAGACGGTGCCCGGGTCACCCGACGGCAGCAACCGCCGTCCTGAGGAAGTCTCCGCAAGAGCCCTCGAAGCGGCCGCCCGCGCTCCGCTCACCGGCCGCCCCGTCATCCGCCGCTCCCCACCGGGGTTACGCACCGGTAACCCGCCCTTCCGCCGCCGGTCCGGCTCCTCTAGGGTCGGTCCGAAGCAGCGGACCACCGAGAGGCCACCCATGACTGTCCGGACCACCACCCGCGCCGGCCTCGGGGCACGTCTGCGCTCGGCCACCGGCCTGCTGGGCGGCTTCGCGGCCACCTCGGCGGCCCACCTGGGCGCGATCGCCTCCGGCGCCTCGGTGCTCCAGAACGCCACCAAGCCGGCCCTGATGCCGCTGCTGGCCGCGCACAGCGTGGCGGCCGCCGCGAAGGCCGGCCGCGAGGCGCCGAAGCTGCTGGCACCGGCGCTGCTGCTGAGCGCCGGCGGGGACGTGCTGCTCCAGCTGAAGAACGACCCCGCCTTCCTCGCGGGCATGGGCTCGTTCGCGGCCGCGCACGTCTGCTACGTGACGATGTTCGTCCAGCGCGGGGCGCTCACCGACCGCCGCCGCGCCCTGGTGGTCGCGGCCGCGTACGCGACGGCCTGGGTGGCCCTGGTCGGACAGCTCTGGCCGGACCTCGGGGACCTGCGCGTCCCGGTGGCCGGCTACAGCCTGCTGCTCGCCTCGACGGCCGTCACCTCGGCCGGGCTGGGCTGGCGAACCGGGCTGGGCGGCGCGCTGTTCCTGCTCTCCGACACTCTGATCGCCACCCAGCTGGCCAAGTGGCGGGAGCTGCCGGGCCATCAGTTCTGGATCATGGCGACCTATGTGCTGGCCCAGTACCTGCTGGCCGACGGCACCCTCCGGCACCAGGACCGGCTCCACCGCGAGGGCGGCGAGGAAGCCGGCGGGATCGGCGAGAGCAGCGGGAGCGCCGCTCCGCGGACCGCCTGACACGCCGCCGCGCTGCCGGTCCGGTCGGGACCCGGCGGCGCGGCCAGGGGCGCGCGGGCGCGCGCGGGGGCTGGGGACGTCAGGCGCCGCGCCTGCGCAGCAGCCAGAAGCCGCCGACACCGCCGGCGACCAGCGCGAGACCGCCGGCGAGCTCCACCGGGTTCGCCGCGACCGAGCCGCCGAGGCCGGTCTGCACCGCTCCGTGCGGGGCGACCTGCTGGCCGCCGGCACCGGACTGCCCGAGTGACCCAGCCCACTCCCCCGCCGCCTCGCCCCATTCGCCGAGGCCCCGGTCAGGATTCGTCTGGGGGTTCTTGTCGGAGCCGCGGCCGGGGACGGTGGAGGCCACGGTGGTGACCGTGACGGTGGTGGCGAAGGCGCCGCCGTCCGGGCAGGTGCCGTCGACCTTGCTGTCCCCGGCGTGCTGGCCGGCCAGCCTGGCGGAGCCGCTGTGCTTGCCGTCGGGCCCCAGGGTGAGGGTCGCCGGACCGCCCTCGAACGCGGCGGAGCGGGCGGTGATGGTCTTGGCGTCGGGCTTGTCCGACTTCTCGCAGGAGACCGTGACCGTCACGGTCTGGCCCGGTGCGGCCTGGGACGGGCTGACCGAGGCCGAGCCGTCCCTGGCGGATGCGAGGGGGGCCGTCAGGCCGGTCAGCGCCGTCGCGCCGATCAGGGCGGCGGCGGCCGTACGCATGGGGCGCATGCCGGAACCTCCGGGATTCTCGGGCGCAGCCGGGGGACTCCCATGTCCACGTGGTCGATCGACTGCATCCGGTCACTCACCGACGGTAGGCACCCGCCCCGCGCTCGGCCAGCGCTCACGACCGTTCGGGTTACCACCCGTGACCCGTCGTGACGCCCGCCGAGGCGGGCCCGGCACCGGCCGCGGCGCCCGCCGTACGGCTCAGAGGTCGAGGTCCACCACGACCGGCGCGTGGTCCGAGGTGCCCTTGCCCTTGCGGGCCTCGCGGTCCACGTAGCTGTCGGAGACGGCGTCGGCGAAGGCCTTGTTGGCGTAGGTGAGGTCGATCCTCATGCCCCGGTTCTTGGGGAAGGCCAGCTGGCGGTAGTCCCAGTAGGTGTAGGGGCGGTCGTACTTGAGCGGGCGGGGCAGCACGTCCTGGAGGCCGATCTCGCCGAGGGCCGCCAGCGCCGCGCGCTCGACCGGGGTGACGTGGGTGAGGCCCTCGAAGGCGGCGGTGTCGAAGACGTCCTCGTCGGTCGGGGCGATGTTGAAGTCCCCGAGGACGGCGAACGGGCGGGAGCCGGCGGCGTCCTCGGCGGCGGCCTTGCGCAGCGCCTCCAGCCACTCCAGCTTGTACTGGTAGTGCGCGTGGCCGACCTCCCGGCCGTTGGGCACGTAGACCGACCAGACCCGGACCGGTCCGCAGGTCGCGGCGACGGCCCGCGGCTCGACCTCGGGCAGCAGGGCGCCGTCGGCGAGGTAGCCGGGCTGGTCGGGAAGGCCGCGCACGACGTCGTCCAGGCCGATCCGGGAGAGGATCGCGACGCCGTTCCAGCGGCCGCTGCCGTGCGCGGCCGTCTCGTAGCCGAGCTCGCGGACCGCCTCGTACGGGAAGGCGTCGGCCGCGCACTTGAGCTCCTGGAGGCAGAGCACGTCGGGCTTGGCGCTCTCCAGCCACTCCAGGAGCTTGGGCAGCCGCGCGGTGACGGAGTTGATGTTCCAGGTGGCGATGCGGACGGTCACGGCGGGCGGCCTTCCCGGTGGTTCGGTGCGGACGGGCGTCCGGATGGACATGCGGACGGGGTGGGCCGCCCCTCACGAGGGTGGCCCACCCCGAACATACCGCCCGGCACCGACAGGCCGGCCCGATCAGCGCGTGGGCCGGACCACCGCGGCCGAGCCGCCGCCGCGTCGCACCGGTTCGGCGGCGGCCACCCAGCGGCCGTCCGGCAGCCGCTCCACGCCGGTGGCGGCACCGATCTCGCCGCCGTTGACGAAACCGTGCCCGAGTCCTTCCAGCGCGGCCCGCTCCGGCAGCGCCAGGAAGCCGGGCTCGGCCTGGGTCGTGGCGCTGTTGCGCTGGCTGGCGCGCGGAGCGGCGATGGCCTGCTCCAGGCTCAGGCCCCGGTCCAGGCGCCCGAGCAGCACCTGGAGGGTGGTGGTGATGATGGTCGCGCCGCCCGGGCTGCCGGTGGCGAGCAGCGGCTCGCCGTCGCGCAGCACGATCGTCGGGGACATCGAGGAGCGCGGCCGCTTGCCCGGGCCCGGCAGGTTGGGGTCGGGGACGCCGGGGGCGAGCGGGGTGAAGTCGAAGTCGGTCAGCTCGTTGTTGAGCAGGAAGCCCCGGCCGGGGACGGTGATGCCGCTGCCGCCGGTCTGCTCGATGGTGAGCGTGTAGGAGACGATGTCGCCCCAGCGGTCGGCGACCGTCAGGTGGGTGGTGTTGGGGCCCTCGTACGGCTCGGAGACCGCCTGGCCGGTGTCGGCGCAGGGGGCCGGGTGGCGCGGGTCGCCGGGGGCGAGCGGGCTGGTGAGCGCGTGGTCCGGGCTGATCAGGCAGGCCCGGGAGGCGGCGTAGCGCTCGGAGAGCAGTTGCTTGGTGGGGACGTCGTTGAAGGCCGGGTCGCCGACCCAGCGGTTGCGGTCCGCAAAGGAGATCCGGGAGGCCTCCAGGAAGTGGTGGTAGTACTGGGTGCCGCTGTACGCCGAGACGTCGCCACCGTCCTCCAGGATGTTGAGCGCCTCGCCGACGGTGGTGCCGCCGGAGCTGGAGGGGGCCATCGCGTAGACGTCGTAGGCACCGTGGGAGACGTGGGTGGGCGCCTGGTCCCGGACCCGGTAGTCGGCGAGGTCGGTGGTGTCGACCCTGCCGGGGCGGGCGTTGCGGCCGGAGGCCGGGTCGACCGGCGGGTGCTGCACCGTGTCGGCGATGTCCCCGGCCAACTCGCCCTGGTAGAAGGCTTTTACGCCGTCCTTGGCGAGCAGCCGGTAGGTGGCGGCGAGGTCGGGGTTGCGCAGCACGCTGCCGGTCTCGGGGGGCTTGCCGTTCGGCAGGTAGAGCTTGGCGGTGGCCGGGAAGTCCTTGAACCGGGCGTAGTTGTCCGCGGTCTGGTTGCGGAAGGTGTCGTCCACGACGAAGCCGCCGTCGGCGATCCGCTCGGCCGGTTCGAGGTTCTGGGCCAGCGAGCGGGTGCCCCAGCGGCGCAGCGCCGCGTCCCAGGTGGCGGGGGTGCCGGGGACCCCGACGGACAGGCCGCTGGTGACGGCGTCGGCGAAGGCCAGGGGCTTGCCGTCCTCCAGGAACAGGCCGGTGTCGGCGGTGCGGCCGGCCGTCTCGCGGCCGTCGATGGTGTGCACCCGGCCGGTGGCGTGGTCGTAGTAGACGAAGTACCCGCCGCCGCCGATGCCGGAGGAGTACGGCTCGGTGACGCCCAGGGCCGCGGCGGCGGCGACGGCCGCGTCCACCGCGTTGCCGCCCTTGCGCAGCACCTCGATGCCGGCCGCGGTGGCGTCGGCGTCGACGGTGGCCACCGCCCCGCCCCAGCCCACCGCCTCCGGCACCTTCGCCGGCGGGGCCGCGGCACCGGCCGGCCCGACGCTGGACCAGAGCAGTGCGGTGGTGAGTAACACCGATGGCGCGAGGCGGGTCAGAGCCCTCATCCGAGTCCTCCTGATTCGACGTCAACTCATCAGTTGTTCCACAGGAGGCATCATCCGACAACCACATCGGGGCTCTACTCACAAGTAGTTGACGCGCCGGCGCGGACGGGGCGCGGGAGCCGCACCGGAGGCGGGGACGGAGGTCACGTTCCGGAGTCGATTCCGGACGCATCCGATCATCTCCTTATGTGGTCCATATACGGTGATCGGGTTCACCACGAAGCCACCACAAGAAGGACGCAGCTCCTCCGTGTATCCGCCGCCTCCCCCGCCCCTGCCGTCCCAGCTCCCGACACCTCACCGCCCCTGGTGGCAGCACCGGGCGGTGCACGTCGCCAGCTTCCTGCTCTTCCCGCTCGCTGCCTCGCCACCGTGGACGGCCGCCCCAACCAGCGCACCTGCCTGCTGCCCGCCGAGCCCGGCACCACCGTCACCACCCAGGAGGGCCACGGCC
>NZ_JBEZUT010000125.1:0-23332 GCF_040636595.1 Kitasatospora sp. NPDC036755 | reverse complement strand
GGTTCGTATCACCTGAAGGCCGAGTTCTCGCATCACATCGATGTCAAATGGGCTCGGCGCCCGAGCGCCCGGCGGTGGCGCCCGCGCCCAGGGCTCCGAAGAAGCAGTCCGCGGCCCCGCGGGAGGACGGCCTCGGCGACTTCGCCGACATCGAGGAGATCCTCCGCAAGCGCGGCATCTGAGCGGAAGGGCCCGAATGGGGCCGGACGGGCGGGGCGGGTCAGGCGGAGGGGACGGTCTCCGCCGACCGCTGCCGCGCGCGGTAGGCGGCGACGTGCAGCCGGTTGCCGCAGGTGCGGCTGTCGCAGTAGCGCCGCGAGCGGTTCCGGGAGAGGTCCACGAAGACCCGCGCGCAGTCCGGTGCCTCGCAGCGGCGCAGCCGATCCCGCTCGCCGGCCATCAGGATGAAGGCCAGCGCCATGCCCAGCTCGGCCGCCAGGTGGTCGCCGAGCGCGGCGTGCGGCGCGAAGTAGTGGATGTGCCAGTCGTGGTCGTCGTGGTTGGTCAGCCGGGGTGTCGTCCCGGCGGCCGCGACGAGCGAGTTGACCAGCTCGGCGGCGGCCTCGGTGGACTCGGTGGCGAACACCTCGCGCAGCCGGGTGCGCAGCTCGTGCACCCGCCGCAGGTCGTCCTCGGTCAGCGTGTCGATTTCGCTGATCTCCTGGCGGACCACGAAGGCGTCCAGCGCGGCGACGTCCGGCAGCCGCTCGGCGCCGCACACCTCGGGTGCGGTGTTGAGCAGCTCCACGAGGAGGCTCAGCGCGCACTCGGTGTCATGGGTGATCAGCACGTTGGGGGCTCCTCGCGCAGGGGACTCCGATACCCCGCGTCCGCGGTTACCCCAGACCATACCGGGCCTCGTACCGGCGGGGCGGAGCCTTTGTTCGAAGATGTGTGCGGAGTCCGGCAAGGCGCCCGAAACCGGGCGCGGATCGGGCCGTCGGGCCCCGGGGTGGTGTCCGGCGCCGTCCGACGCGCCCAGCGGCGGCGGGTGGCGCCACCGGACGTGCAGGGCCCCGCGAAGACGTCGGCGCCCGGCGTCGAGGCCGGCCATCCGTGGGGATGACCGGCCTCGGCGCCGGGCGCCTTCGGTGCGGGGCGTCCGCTCCGGTGGGAGCGGGGCCGCTCACCGGCCCCGAGACCGCGTCGTGCGCGGCTGAGTCCGCTGCCGTGCCCCCGAGTAGGACGGCTGCGATGACGGCAGGGGGTGCGGCCCCGCCGACAGCGGGGCGTCACCGCCCTCCGGACGGGGTCAGCTTTCGGCGAGGATGTGGGACAGCTCCCGGTCGAGGTCGAAGTGACGGTGTTCGGTGCCGGGGGGCACCGCGGCGTCCGTCCGCTTGAGGAAGGACTCAAGCGCTCGGGCCGGGGCCTCCAGCAGGGCTTCTCCTTCAGGAGAGCTCAGTGCGATGCAGACCACCCCTTGCCCGTGGCTGCGCGACGGCCACACCCGGACGTCTCCGGTACCGGTGGGTCGGTGCAGCCCCTCCGCGAGGAGATCTCGGGCGAACACCCACTCCACGGTCTCGTCGGCGCCCGTGTGGAACGTGGCGTGCACGGCGTAGGGGTCGGCGGTGTCGTAGCGCAGGCCCGCGGGGACGGGCAGTGAGGACTCGCTGGACACGATGAGGCGCAGGTGCAGCTCGCAGCTGACCGTGGTGTTCATAAGCGCCATGGCCTTTCGCTCAGTGTGCGCTCGGGGAATCGCACGTCGGCGAACGGACCATCCCACCCCCAAGACCGATGTAAACCCCTCTGTCCCGATTCGGGCGCGAGTCGTACCCCTTACGGCGCATTGCGGAATCGCCCCGCAGCGGCCGGGCCGGGCATTCCCCGGCACATCTTGGTTAGTTTCCTGGCATGACTGTGCGAAACGACAAGGCGGCCGGGAACGCGGGATCGGGTGAAGCGACTGCGGCGGTTGACGCAACCGTCGACGGCGGACGGGCGGTCGGCTCACGGGCCCCGGCCTTCGTTCGCCGCTCCCCGGCGCTGCACCGGATCTGGCAGGTGGCGATCTTCCTGGCCGGCCTCGCCGTGGTGGCGCTCGGGCTGGTCATGCTCCCGCTGCCCGGTCCCGGCTGGCTGGTGATCTTCCTCGGGATGGGGATCTGGGCGACCGAGTTCGTCTGGGCCCAGCTGGCCCTGCGCTGGACCCGGCGCAAGGTCGCCGAGGCCGCCCAGCGGGCCATGGACCCGCGGGTGCGCCGCCGCAACCTGACGCTCACCGCGATCGGGCTGGCCGTCCTCGTCGGGGTGGGCGGCTGGTACCTCGCCCGCTACGGCCTGGTCGTCCCCTGGCGGCTGGACGAGAGCTGACCCGCCCGGGCGGGGCCGCCGGCGGGGGAGGTGTTCGGAGCACCCTCCGGGATGCGGTAATGTTTTCTCTGCACCCGGGCGATTAGCTCAGCGGGAGAGCACTTCGTTCACACCGAAGGGGTCACTGGTTCGATCCCAGTATCGCCCACCGGAATGCATTGTGATACGTGAGGCCCAGCCGATTATCGGCTGGGCCTCACGTGTATTTCCGGATTCCGCCCGAAGGGCCGTCGGTAATCGGCTGAGGCGCTGTCATCTTCCGTGCGGAGCGCGAGTTCTGCGGAGGCGTCGGCCTGCCCGGACGGGCGAGTTGTACGACCAGCCCTGAATGGTGCTACAGTTCTTCTCGTTGCCCGGGCGATTAGCTCAGCGGGAGAGCACTTCGTTCACACCGAAGGGGTCACTGGTTCGATCCCAGTATCGCCCACCGGACAGCACGCAGGCCCTGACCAGGAAACCGGTCAGGGCCTGCGGCGCGTTCCGGCCCGGTACGCCGGGCCGCCCCGTTCACGCCGCCGCTTCGCAGCGGTGCTCCGGCTCCAGCCGGCGCCCGCAGCCGCACCGGGCCGGCCGCAGCGGCCAGGACAGGTCCACCCGTTCCGGGGTGCCCGAACGGTCGAACCAGTTCTGCAGCCCGCGCGCCTGCGCCGCGTGCCAGATCGCCTGCCGCAGGTGCAGTTCCGCCGCCGACAGCCCGCCGAGCGCCGCCGGGTAGCGGGCGCCGATCCGCCGGGTCAGGGCCAGCGCCGCCGTCGCGTCCGCCGCCGCGTCGTGCGCCCCGGCCAGCTCCACGCCGTAGTGGGCGCACAGGTCGGTCAGCGTCCGGCGGCCCTTGCGGTAGCGGTCCACGTGCTTGTCCAGCACCCGGGGATCGATCACCACCAGGCCGGCCGCCGACAGTCCGGTGGCCAGCGTCAGCCCGTGATGACGGCGCAGCTCCCGGTCCAGCAGCGTCAGGTCGTAGGGCGCGTTCATCACCACCACCGGACGCCCGGCCAGCGCCTCGGCCGCCAGCGCGCGGGTGACCTCCGCCACCACGGTGCGGGCCGGCCGGCCGTGGGCGCGCACCTGTTCGTCGGTGATGCCGTGCACCGCGCGGGCGCCGTCCGGGATCGGCACGCCCGGATCGGCGAGCCAGGTGGTGGTCCGGGGCGGCGTGCCCGGCGCGAGCTGGACGACCAGGGCGGCCGAGACGATCCGGTCGTTCTCGACGTCCACGCCGGTCGTCTCGGTGTCGAAGGAGGCGAGTGGTCCGGTGTACCAGTGCTGCTGCATGACGGCCCCTCAGACGAGCGTTGCGCCCGGTTGATACCCGGTTCTGACGCCCCTTCAACCCGTTTGGCCCAAGCCCGACCGGGGATCCTGCCGATGACTGTCCCGTTCGAATCGGCCGGCCCGTCCGGGCCGGGACGGGCCCGGAGCCGGGGAGGCCACGGGGCGATGGCACTGACCCAGCCGCAGCCCGAGGAGGCGGCGGCCGTACTGCGCGGGAACCTCGCGGTGACGGCGTGCATGGAGACCCTTCAGGTCGGCTACCTGCACGCGGTCGCGGCCGCGGCCGGCTGCTCGCTCTCCCAGCCGTTCCCGGACAACGGCATCGACTGGCACGTCAGCCACGGCTCCCGGGCGCACGAGGTGGACGACGAGGTCACCGTCAAGATTCAGCTGAAGGCCACCCAGCAGGTCGCGCCCGACCCCGCCGGGCCGTTCTTCAGCTTCACCCTGGACAACGACCACCTGCGCAAGCTCGCCCGGCCGCGGGTCGCCGTGCCGCGGATCCTGGTCGTGATGCTGCTGCCGCGCCGGGTCGACCACTGGCTGCGGGCCCGCCCGGACGCCCTGGAGCTGCGGCACTGCTGCTACTGGATCAACCTGGCCGGCCACCCGGTCACCGGGCGGCGGCGCACCAACGTCCGGGTACCCACCGCCGAGGTCTTCGACGACCGCGCGCTCTGCGACATCATGGCCCGGGTCGGCGCGGGCGGCAGCCCGTGACGGCCCGGCCCCGGCAGGGAGGAACCGGACCCATGACACCGCCGTACGGACCGGGCGATCCGGCCCGGCCCCTGCCCGACCCGGCCGCCGTCGACCCGGCGGTGCTGGCCACCCTGCTCGCCCGGCACGGCTGGGTCCGCCGAGGCGGCCCGGCCGCCCGGTACGGACGGTGGACCCCGCCCGACGACGAACCCGGCACCAGCCTGCTCGTCCCGGCCGGTGACGGCTTCGAGGACGCCGTCGAACTGCTCACCGACGCCGTGACCGCGCTCTCCCGCTCCCGCACCCCCTCCGCCCGCTCGATCCTGCTCGCCCTCGCCGTCCCCGGCGACGAACTGCGCTGGCACCGCGAGCCGGCCGGCCCCGCCGGCACCACCCCCTGGGACGAGGCCGAGCGGCTCCGGCAGTCGGCCCGCGGCATGCTCGCCGCCGGCGCCAAGGCCGCCCGCATCAGGGCCGGCTACTTCGGCGCCCGGCTGGACGGCCTCGCCGGGGACTTCCTGGAGCAGGTCCTGCTGGTCGAACAGGGGGCCGCCCTCACCGCCCACACCCCGGCCCCCGAGGGCCGCGCCGCCGTGACCACCCTGGTCCGCGCGCTGGAGGCGCTGCGCGACGCGGTCGACTACCGCAGGGTCAGCGGCGGGCCCGAGGCCTTCGGGAACGCCGTCCGGGCCGGGGTCAGCCGGGAGCTCGTCCGGTCCGTCGAGGACCTGGTGCGGAACGCGACGGCCGCCCGGCTCAGCGTCGCCTGGTCGCCCACCGCCGGGACACCGGGTGGCTTCGGGGACCGCCGGATCGACCTCGACTTCTCGCCCGGCGACCTGCCCGCCCTGGCGGAGGCCGCCGATCTGCTGGAACGGATCGAACCCTCCGTCGACGTCACCGTGGTCGGCGTGGTCACCCGGCTCAAGCGCGCCGACCCGGCCGGCCCCGGCTCGGTACGGCTGCGGGTACTGGCCGGCGCCGAGGTCCGCGAACTCAGGCTCCGCCTGCCCGACCCCGACTACCGGCTCGCCGCCGAGGCCCACCTCGCGGGCCTGCCCGTACGGGTCTCCGGCCGGCTGGACCGGCACGGCGGCTTCCGCCGGCTGACCCGCCCGCACGGACTGGAGCTCCGCGGCTGGGAGGACGGGGACCGCGAAAGGCTGCTGAAGTCGCTCGGGGAGACGGCGGAAGGAGGGGGAGAAGGGGCGTAGGTGGACGGCGGGGGCGGCGCTCTCGGTACCATCGTCACGCGCAGCGCAGTGTTGCGCCCTCTGAAATCCAGCACGTCAGGAGAGACCGGTGACGGACGTCCGGGTAATCATCAGCCGCGAACCCGATCGGGAAGAGCGCGTGGTGACGACGGGCACCACGGCCGCCGAGCTCTTCGCCGACGACCGCTCGATCATCGCCGCCCGGGTCGGCGGCCAGCTCAAGGATCTCGCGTACGTCGTCCGGGACGGCGAGGAGGTCGAGCCGGTCGAGATCAGCAGCAAGGACGGCCTCGACATCCTGCGCCACTCCACCGCGCACGTGATGGCCCAGGCCGTGCAGCAGCTCTACCCCGAGGCCAAGCTCGGCATCGGCCCGCCGGTCAAGGACGGCTTCTACTACGACTTCGACGTCGAGAAGCCCTTCCACCCCGATGACCTCAAGGCCATCGAGAAGCGCATGCAGGAGATCATCAAGCGCGGGCAGAAGTTCTCCCGCCGCGTGGTCACCGACGAGTCCGCCCGCGAGGAACTGGCCGCCGAGCCGTACAAGCTGGAGCTGATCGGCCTCAAGGGCTCCGCCGCCACCGCCGGCGAGGGCGCCGATGTCGAGGTCGGCGCCGGCGAGCTCACCATCTACGACAACCTGGACGCCAAAACCGGCGAGCAGTGCTGGGGCGACCTCTGCCGAGGCCCCCACCTGCCCAGCACCCGGCACATCCCGGCGTTCAAGCTGATGCGCAACGCGGCCGCCTACTGGCGCGGCAGCGAGCGCAACCCGATGCTCCAGCGCATCTACGGCACCGCCTGGCCGACCAAGGACGAGCTCAAGGCCCACCTCGACTTCCTGGTCGAGGCCGAGAAGCGCGACCACCGCAAGCTCGGCAACGAGCTCGACCTCTTCTCCATCCCCGAGGAGATCGGCTCCGGCCTCGCCGTCTTCCACCCCAAGGGCGGCATCATCCGCCGGGCGATGGAGGACTACTCGCGCCGGCGGCACGAGGAGGAGGGCTACGAGTTCGTCTACACCCCGCACGCCACCAAGGGGAAGCTCTTCGAGAAGAGCGGCCACCTCGACTGGTACGCGGACGGCATGTACCCGCCCATGCAGCTCGACGAGGGCGTGGACTACTACCTCAAGCCGATGAACTGCCCGATGCACAACCTGATCTTCGACGCGCGCGGCCGCTCGTACCGTGAACTGCCGCTGCGCCTCTTCGAGTTCGGGACGGTGTACCGGTACGAGAAGTCCGGTGTGGTGCACGGCCTGACCCGGGCCCGCGGCTTCACCCAGGACGACGCCCACATCTACTGCACCCGCGAGCAGATGGCGGAGGAGCTCGACTCCACCCTGACCTTCGTGCTCAACCTGCTGCGCGACTACGGTCTGACCGACTTCTACCTGGAGCTGTCGACCAAGGACCCGGTGAAGTACGTCGGAACCGACGAGGCCTGGGAGGAGGCCACCGCCGTCCTGGCGGGCGTGGCCGAGAAGCAGGGTCTCCCGCTGGTCCCGGACCCGGGCGGCGCGGCCTTCTACGGCCCGAAGATCTCGGTGCAGGCGAAGGACGCCATCGGCCGGACCTGGCAGATGAGCACCATCCAGCTCGACTTCAACCTGCCCGAGCGTTTCGACCTGGAGTACACGGCGGCGGACGGCTCGCGCCAGCGGCCGGTCATGATCCACCGTGCGCTGTTCGGCAGCATCGAGCGCTTCTTCGCGGTGCTGCTGGAGCACTACGCCGGCGCCATGCCGCCGTGGCTGGCCCCGGTCACCGTGACCGGCATCCCGATCACCGACGAGCACGTGCCGTACCTGCTGGAGGTCGCGGCCGAGCTGAAGAAGCACGGGATCCGGGTCGAGGTGGACACCTCGGACGACCGCATGCAGAAGAAAATCAGGAACGCGCAGCGGAGCAAGACGCCGTTCATGCTGATCGCGGGCAACGACGATGTCGAGGCGGGCGCGGTGTCCTTCCGCTACCGCAACGGCGAGCAGAAGAACGGCGTGCCCCGTGACGAGGCCATCGCCGAGATCGTTGATGCCGTGGCGCGTCGTATCCAGGTGTGATGTGGGCCCCGCTTGAGCGGGGGTAGTCCGAAGATTCGGAACGCGCACAAGGCCAAGATGCCGTAGGCCCCGCGTTCGCGGGGTTGCGCGGGGCAGGCTCTCGATGAGTCTGCCCCGCGCGGCTTTGCAAGCACCGCCGGGCGAATATGCTGATCAGCATGACGACTGAGCCGGAACTGCAGCGGGGCGTCGGTGAGCCGGACGGCTTCCGCCGCCTGTGGACCCCCCATCGGATGGCCTACATCCAGGGGGAGAACAAGCCCACAGGCCCGGCTCCGGACGACGGTTGCCCGTTCTGCTCGATCCCGTCCCTGAGCGACGAGGACGGGCTGGTCATCGCCCGGGGGAGCGCCGTGTTCGCGGTGCTGAACCTGTACCCGTACAACGGCGGGCACCTGATGGTGGTCCCGTACCGGCACGTGGCCGACTACACCGAGCTGGACGAGGCCGAGACGGCCGAGCTGGCGGACTTCACCAAGAAGGCGATGACGGCGCTGCGGGCGGCCTCCGGCGCGCACGGGTTCAACATCGGGATGAACCAGGGCGCGGCGGCCGGGGCCGGGATCGCGGCGCACCTGCACCAGCACGTGGTGCCGCGCTGGGGCGGGGACACCAACTTCATGCCGGTGGTCGGCCACACCAAGGTGCTGCCGCAGCTGCTGGCGGACACCCGGAAGATGCTGGCCGAGGTCTGGCCGCGGGGCTGATCCGGTCACCGCACGAGGGAGGGCCCCGCCGAGACGTTCGGCGGGGCCCTCCCTCGTGTTCTCCCGGGGTCAGCCGGCGTTGAAGGTGTCCACGTCGTACGGACGGGGGCTCTGCGCCTCGGACTTGATGATCGAGGTGCGGTTCTTGAAGAAGCGGTCGGCGTCCAGGTCGTGCTCCTCCAGGAACTCCAGCGTGGCCGCGTGGACGGCGGCGAGCACCGGGACGGAGGCGTTCTGGGCGTTGTCGACCATGGAGCGGTTCTCCCAGGCCCGGCCGGCCCAGATGTGCCGCAGTCCGAAGGGCTCGGGCAGCCCGAGCCCGCCGCCGAGCCAGGTGAGCAGGCCGGGCATCCGGTAGAAGGGGGCGCGGACGGCCTGGCGGACGACCTCGTCGTTGTCGATCAGGGGGAGCTTGACGGTGCGCTCCTCCCAGAACTTCACGCTCTTGGCGACCGACTTCTCCTTGTCCTTCGGCTTGTCGAAGAACACGCCCTTGACCGGGCCGAGCGCGTACCCGGACACGGTGATGTTCAGGACGTTGGCGAGCAGGGTGACGGTGACGGTGAAGGTGAGGACCAGCTTGCCGTCGTGGGTGATGAACTGGGTCGCGAGGTAGTGCCGGGGGCCGCCGGAGAACGTCTGCTTGTCGGCGACGCTCTGCACGGCGAAGTCGCGCATCCGGTCGCCGTCCATGTCGGCGTTGCCGGGGCGGCTGATCTCGTCGGCGCCCGCACCGACGTCGAAGACCACCCACTGCTTGATGGCGACGTTGGGGATGCCGCTGTTGGCGACGTGGCTGACGCCCAGGCCCTTGAGGTGGGAGGAGATCCGGCGGATCAGGTCCCAGGGGTGGAAGGCGCGGAAGTCGACGTGGCCCTCGGCGGGGTGGAGGGTGTCGGCGAGGCGCCACTCGCCCCAGCGGCGGCCGGCACCGAGGATGCCCTTGGGGCCGGCGTAGTGGTGGATGTTGGTCTCCTGCTCGGCGTCCAGGCGGCCGAGCTTGTCGCGCAGGTCGGTGGCCTTCTTGTCGAGGTCGTCCCGGGGGACGGCCTTGGCGACGGAGGCGGCCACCGCGCTGCCCTCGACCAGGGCCTGCCAGCGGGCGCGCAGCTCCTTGGCGGAGCGCTCGACGATCCGGCGGGCCAGGTACCAGCCGATGACCGGCGCGAGCATGGTGATGCGCAGGTAGACGCCGATGAAGCCGGTGGCCGGCGGGCGGATCGCGAGGTAGATGGCGAGGGCCGCGGCCGCGAGGAGCACCAGGGCACCGTAGGCGTCCGCGTTCTTCGGGTTGTCCCGCTTGAGCCACGCGCGGAGCTGGAAGGCGGCGAGCCAGACCAGGGTGCCGGGGAGGAAGAGCGCGCCGGTGGCGATGGAGACGCTGCTGAGCTGCCGGTCGCGGGTGTTGCGCAGCTCCTCGGCGGCCAGGCAGTGTTCGACGACCTGGCGGGTGTCGACTCCGAAGGCCGGGACGAGGGGCTTGCGGCCGCCGCCCAGGGCGCGGGAGATCAGCGCTTTGCTGAACGCCTCGCCGAGGTTGGGGCGGAAGAGCGCGAAACGGCCCTTCTTCTCCGTGGCGTCGGTGACGGCGCCGACGAAGCCGCTGACCTCGCCGTCGCGGTAGGCGGTCGAGGAGAGCCCCTGGGTGATGGCGGTCTGCGGTCCGGTGTCGGTCCGGGGTATCTGCGCACCCGGGGTCATGTCGAGTGTGGTCACGGTGGCGTCCCCTCCTCCCCTTGTCAGCGGCAGGTTACCGTGCCGTGGCACCCCCGCGCGGATGATCGTCCGAAGTGCCGTCACCGGAGGCCCGCCGGGAATGATGCCCGGCTTCGGGCAGGTCGATGCCCACGGCGGGGGCGACGGGGGAGGTGGGGCAGGATGGACGGTGGAAGCGAGGAAAGGGGAGCGGCCGTGAAGGATCCGGTGCTGGTCTTCGACGGGGACTGCTCGTTCTGCTCGTCCTGCGTGCGCTGGGCGGAGCGGTACCTGCGGCAGACGCTGGCCTCGGGGGGCTGGGAGGCGGTGCCGTTCCGGTTCGCGGACCTGGCGGCGCTGGACGGGCGCGCGGGCGGGCGCGGCGAGGTCTCGGCGGAGCGGGCGGAGCGCGAGGTGCTCTGGGTGACGCCGACCGGCCGGGTGTACGGGGGCGCGCAGGCGGTTGCGCGGCTGCTGATGCGCTCCGGCGGGGCGTGGGCATACCTGGGCGCCGTGTTGACGGCGGCGCCGGTGCGGCCGCTCGCGGGGACGGCCTACCGCTGGGTGGCGCGCAACCGGCACCGGATGCCGGGGGGTACGGCGGCGTGCGCGCTGCCCGACCGGAAGACCGCCGGCTCGTAGCAGCGTCCGGCCCGTGCGAGCCCCCGGCCGCGGGAGCGCTCAGTCGGTGTAGCGCTCGGCCAGGGCTGCGGGCATGGGTTCGTGGCGCAGGTAGGCCCGGGAGAACTCGGCGGTGCCGTGGGTGAGCGAGCGCAGGTCGATCGGGTAGCGGACGAGCTCGAGTTCAGGGACCTCGGCGCGCAGCAGGGTGAGGCCGGTGCCGCCGGTCTCGGTGCCCAGGACCCGGCCGCGGCGGGCGGAGAGGTCGCCGAGGACGGCGCCGAGGTAGTCGTCGGGCAGCAGGACGCTGACGGCGGCGACGGGTTCGAGCAGGCGGATGACGGCGTGCTCGGCGGCGTCGCGCAGGGCGAGGGCGGCGGCGTTCTGGAAGGACGCGTCGGAGGAGTCGACGGAGTGCGCCTTGCCGTCGGTGAGGGTGACCCGCACGTCGACCAGCGGGTACCCGGTGGCGACCCCCTTGACGAGCTGGGCGCGCACGCCCTTCTCGACGGACGGGATGAAGTGCTTGGGGACGGCGCCGCCGACGACGTGCTCCTGGAACTCGAAGCCGGAGCCGGCTGGCAGCGGTTCGACCTCCAGGTCGCAGATGGCGTACTGGCCGTGGCCGCCGGACTGCTTGACCAGGCGGCCGTGGCCGGCGGCGGCGGTGCCGAAGGTCTCGCGCAGCGCGACCTTCGGCTCGACGGTGTCGACGTGGACGCCGTGGCGGGTGCGGAGGCGGTCGAGGACGACCTCGGCGTGGGCCTCGCCGGTGCACCAGAGGACGAGCTGGTGGGTGTCGGGGTTCTGTTCCAGGCGCAGCGCCGGGTCCTCGGCGGTGAGGCGGGCGAGGGCCTGGGAGAGCTTGTCGTCATCGGCCTTGCTGTGGGCCTCGACGGCGATCGGCAGCAGCGGCTCGGGGAGCGTCCAGCCGTCGAGGTCGACGGGGTGGCCGGGGTCGTGGACGGTGTCGCCGGCGCGGGCGGTGGTGAGTTTGGCGGCGCAGACGAGGTCGCCGGCGACGGCGTGCGGGACGGGCCGCTGGAGCTTGCCGAAGGGGCTGGTGAGGGCGGTGACGCGTTCGTCGCCGTTCTGGTCGGCGGTGTGGGCGGGCCCGGCGAGGTGGATCTTGGTGTCGGGGCGCAGGGTGCCGGCGTACAGGCGCAGCAGGCTGATCCGGCCGACGTAGGCGTCGCCGGTGACGCGGACGACCTGGGCGGCGAGCGGGGCGTCGGGGTCGCAGGCGGGGCCGGGGCGGGTGCGTTCGGTGGGGTCGGGGAAGGTGTGCACGACGAGGTCGAGGAGTTCGGCGGCGCCGAGGCCGTTCTCGCTGGTGGGGACGGCGGGGTGGAGCGCGCAGGAGAGGACCTCGCGGCGCAGGCCGGCCTCGAGGGAGTCGGTGTCGAGGGGGTCGCCGGAGAGGTAGCGCTCCATGAGGGTGTCGTCCTGGCCGGAGATGGCCTCGACGAGGCTGTCGTGGGCGGGGGCGGTGTCGGGCAGCGGGTCGGTGTCGCCGTAGGTGTCGCCGGTGAGGAGGTCCACGGAGCCGTCGGGGTGCCCGTCGTGGAGGACGGGCAGGAAGAGCGGGCGGAGGGTGTCGGGGCCGAGTTCGAAGGCGTCGTGGCAGGCGGTGAGGATCTCGTCGAAGCCGGTGCGGGCGAGGTCGAGCTTGGCGACGGCGATGGCGCGGGGGATGCCCTCGGCGGCGCACTCGCGCCACAGGGCGCGGGTGGGGGCGGTGACCGGGTCGGTGGCGGAGACGACGAAGACGGCGGCGTCGGCGGCGTGCAGGGCGGCGCGCAGGTCGGCGGTGAAGTCGGGGTGGCCGGGCGGGTCGATCAGGTTGATCTTGACGCCCTTCCATTCGAGCGGGAGGAGCGCGAGCTGGACGGAGCGCTGCTGCTGGTGCTCGATGTCCTCGTGGTCGGAGACGGTGGTGCCGTCGGCGACGCGGCCGGCCCGGCCGGTGGCTCCGGCGGCGAGTGCGAGGGACTCGGCGAGGGTGGTCTTGCCCACACCGCTGGAGCCGATCAGGACGACGTTGCGCAGGTCCTTGGGGCCGGTGACGGCGGGTGCCTGGCCGGCTCGTACCGTGCTGCGGTCGGGCATCGGGGTCTCCTCCCGTGGCGCCGAGGCTGTCCATCGCAGTCTAGGTGCGGGTGTCGTGGCGGCGCGTTTCGTACGGCCGGTCGGGTCCGGACGGGGCGTGTGTCGCACGGGTGGTCGGTGACCGTCCGTGTGTGCGCGGTGGCGGGGGCGGCGTCCGGCGGTGCGTGCGCCGGAGCGTGTCCTCGGCGTGGCTACGATGGGTGGGCCGGACGGGCTGATCCGCCCGGCCGCCTGCCGCGCGTTCTGCGCCAGGCGGGTATCTGGGAGATCGGAGCGGCTGGGAAGGCCATGCTCAACAAATACGCGCGTGCCTTCTTCACACGTGTCCTGACCCCGTTCGCCGCGTTCCTGATCCGCCTGGGCGTGAGCCCGGACGCCGTGACGCTGATCGGTACCGCCGGTTCGGTGGCCGGTGCCCTCGTGTTCTTCCCGCGTGGGGAGTTCTTCTGGGGCACCATCACGATCACGCTGTTCATCTTCTCGGACCTGGTCGACGGGAACATGGCCCGCCAGCTGGGTCGGAGCACGAAGTGGGGGGCGTTCCTCGACTCCACCCTGGACCGGGTCGCGGACGCGGCGATCTTCGGTGGTCTGGCGATGTGGTACGCGGGCAAGGGTGACGACAACCTGCTCTGCGCGGTGGCGATCTTCTGCCTGGCGAGCGGCCTGGTGGTGTCGTACACGAAGGCCCGGGCGGAGAGCCAGGGTCTGCCGTGCGACGTGTCGGGGCTGGTGGAGCGGGCCGAGCGGCTGGTGGCCAGCCTGGTGGCGGCCGGGGTCGCGGGTCTGCACACGTTCGGTGTGCCGTACGTGGAGTGGCTGCTGCCGGTGGCGCTGTGGCTGGTGGCGGCGGGCAGCCTGGTGACGGTGTTCCAGCGGATGCTGACCGTGCGCCGGGAGGCGTTCGAGGCCGACCGAGCGGCGGCCGGGAGCTGATGGGGGGCGTCCTGCGGTGACGGACCGACTGGTGTACTGGGCGTACGCGCTGGGGTGGGGGCTGCTGAAGCACCTGCCGGAGCGGGTGGCCCGGGGGTTGTTCGACCGGCTGGCGGACTACGCGTGGCGCAAGCGCGGCAAGCGGGTGCTGCAGTTGGAGGCGAACCTGCGCCGGGTCCGTCCCGGGCTGGACGAGGCCGCGATGCGGGAGCTGTCCCGGGCCGGGATGCGCTCGTACCTGCGGTACTGGATGGAGTCGTTCCGGCTGCCGGTGTGGAGCCGGGAGCGGGTGGCCCGGGACGTGCGGGTCGACGGCTTCGAGCACCTGCGGGCGGCGATGGAGGCCGGGCGGGGCGCGGTCATAGCGCTCCCGCACATGGGCAACTGGGACCTCGCGGGGACCTGGGTGGCGCAGCGGGGCTACCCGTTCACCACGGTCGCGGAGCGGCTGAAGCCGGAGCGGCTGTTCGACCGGTTCGTGGAGTTCCGGGAGGGCCAGGGCATGGAGGTCCTGGCGCTGACCGGGGGGTCGGTGAACGTGATCGGCACGCTGGCGCGGCGGCTGCGCGCGGGCCGGCTGGTCTGCCTGGTGGGGGACCGGGACCTGTCGGAGGCGGGCATCGGGGTGTCGTTCTTCGGTGAGGAGACCCGGATGCCGGCCGGTCCGGCGGCGCTGTGCCAGCGGACCGGGGCGGCGCTGCTGCCGGTGACGCTCTGGTACGACGGCCCGGTGCTGCGGGGGCGGATCCACCCCGAGGTCGCGGTGCCCGAGGAGGGCGACCGCAAGGAGCGCACCCGGGCGATGACCCAGGCGATGGCGGACGTGTGGGAGCGGGGCATCCGCGAGTACCCGCAGGACTGGCACATGCTGCAGCGGTTCTGGCTGGCGGACCTGCCGCGCCGTGAGACGGTGGGGGCGGCGCCAGGGGGGCGTACGGCGGCCGCTTCGCAGACCGCTCCGGCGGTCGTTCCGGAGCCCGCGGCCGAGGCCTCCGGGTCCTGATCCGTCCCGCTGTCCCGCCGTCACGCCGCGCCGTCCGCACGACCGTCCGAAGGAGCTCGAGGAATCCGTGAAGATCGGCATCGTCTGCCCGTACGACTGGGACGTCCCCGGTGGGGTGCAGTTCCACATCCGGGACCTGGCCGAGCACCTGATCGGTCTGGGGCACGAGGTGTCGGTGCTGGCGCCGGCCGAGGACGACGAGGCGCTGCCGCCGTACGTGGTCCCGGCCGGGCGGTCGGTGGCGGTGCCGTACAACGGGTCGGTGGCGCGGCTGAGCTTCGGGATCCTGTCGGCGGCGCGGGTGCGGCGCTGGCTGCACGATGGGCGCTTCGACATCCTGCACGTGCACGAGCCGGCCGCGCCGAGCCTGTCGATGCTGGCCGCGTGGTCGGCGACCGGGCCGATGGTGGGGACGTTCCACACGTCCAACCCGCGGTCGCGGGTGATGATCGCGGCCTCGCCGATCCTCCAGCCGGGGCTGGAGAAGATGCGGGCCCGGATCGCGGTGTCGGAGTACGCCCGGCGCACCCTGGTGGAGCACCTGGGCGGGGACGCGGTGGTGATCCCGAACGGCGTGGACGTGGGCTTCTTCGCCGAGGCCGAGTCGGACGAGCGCTGGACGGGCGGGGCGGCGAAGGGCGAGCCGGGCACGATCGGCTTCATCGGCCGGATCAACGAGCCGCGCAAGGGCCTGCCGACGCTGCTGGCGGCGCTGCCGAGGATCCTGGCGGAGCGGCCGGGGGTGCGGCTGCTGGTCGCGGGCAAGGGCGACGAGGAGGAGGCCGTCGCGGGCCTGGCGCCCGAGGTGCGCGCGCAGGTGGAGTTCCTCGGCATGGTGAGCGACCGGGACAAGGCCAGGCTGCTGCGCAGCGTGGACCTGTACGTGGCGCCGAACACCGGTGGCGAGAGTTTCGGGATCATCCTGGTCGAGGCGATGTCCGCGGGCGCGCCGGTGCTGGCGAGCGATCTGGACGCGTTCAAGCAGGTGCTGGACGGCGGGGACGCGGGCGAGCTGTTCCCGGTGGAGGACGCGGACGCCCTGGCCCGTACGGCGCTGCGGCTGCTGGGGGACCCGGCCCGGCTGGAGGAGCTGCGGGAGGCCGCCTCACGGCACGTGCGGCGGTTCGACTGGTCGACGGTGGGCGCGGACATCCTGGCGGTCTACGAGACGGTGACGGCCGGCAACGCGGCGGTGGTCGAGGAGGACGAGCGCAGCGGTCGGCGGGGCCGGTTCGGGCTGGCCCGCGACTAGCGGTTCGCGTCGGCGGGGCCGGGGCCGGGGGTCCGCGTCGGCGGGGTTAGGGTCGGGCGTCCGCACCACTGCGATCCACGGGGGCACACATGCCGCAGATCTCCGTCGACTACTCGGCCGACCTGGCCGGCACCTTCGACCGCCGGGGCCTCGGCCTGGCGATCAACCGGCTGGCGGAGACGACGATCGACGCGAAGCCGGAGTCCTGCAGGACGGTGTTCCGGCAGAGCGAGGAACTGGTGGTCGGCACCGGCGGGGCGGACGGCGACACCCAGGTGTTCGTGGAGTTCCAGATCTTCCCGGGCCGTACGCCGGAGGCGAAGGCGGCGCTGAGCGAGGGCGTGCTGGCGCTGCTGGCGCAGTACGTCCGGCCGCGGCCGGGCACCCGGTTGTTCACGGCGGTGAACGTCGCGGACATCGACCGGGAGAGCTACCGGAACGCGACCGCCCAGGGCTGAACCGGTGACACCCGGTAACGTAGCGGCCCGTGACTACCTGGATCTGGGCCGGCGTGGCCGTGGTGCTGTTCGGCATGTACCTGAGTTGGACGGCCGGCCGTCTGGACCGGCTGCACGCCCGGATCGACGCCGCGCGGGCGGCGCTGGACGCGCAGCTGGTCCGTCGGGCCTCGGTGGCGATGGAACTGGCGACGTCCTCGCTGCTGGACCCGGCGGCCTCGCTGCTGCTGCTGGACGCGGCGCACGCGGCGCGGCAGGCCGAGGACGAGCAGCGCGAGGTGGCGGAGAGCCAGCTGAGCCTGGCGCTGCGGGCGGTGTTCGAGGAGCCGGAGCAGGTGGCGGCGCTGATGGCCGAGCCGGGCGGTGAGGACGCGGTTCGTGATCTGACGGCCGCGGTGCGGCGGGTGCCGATGGCCCGTCGGTTCCACAACGACGCGGTGCGGGCGGCCCGGGCGGTGCGCGAGCACCGGCTGGTGCGGTACTTCCGGTTGGCGGGCAAGGCGCCCTTCCCACTGGCGTTCGAAATGGACGATGCCCCGCCGCCCGCCCTCACGCCCGAAGGGGCGCCTGCTTAAGGTGTCCCCCGGATACGGCCCGTTTGTCGTATCCCGTCGTCCGGGCTGGACTTGGTGGCGCATGATGGGGCCATTCGGTCTGCCTACCATAGGGCGATAGCACTGATTCATCTTCGAGTGAGGTCTCACGTGTCCACCACCCCCACCACCGCAGACCAGCCGCAGATCGGCACCGCCCGGGTCAAGCGCGGCATGGCCGAGCAGCTCAAGGGCGGTGTGATCATGGACGTGGTCAACGCCGAGCAGGCCAAGATCGCCGAGGACGCCGGCGCGGTCGCCGTCATGGCCCTGGAGCGGGTTCCGGCGGACATCCGCAAGGACGGCGGCGTGGCCCGCATGTCCGACCCGAACATGATCGAGGAGATCATCGAGGCGGTCTCCATCCCGGTGATGGCCAAGTCCCGCATCGGTCACTTCGTCGAGGCCCAGGTGCTGCAGTCGCTGGGCGTCGACTACATCGACGAGTCCGAGGTGCTGACCCCGGCCGACGAGATCAACCACTCCGACAAGTGGGCGTTCACCACCCCCTTCGTCTGCGGCGCCACCAACCTGGGCGAGGCCCTGCGCCGCATCGCCGAGGGCGCGGCCATGATCCGTTCGAAGGGTGAGGCCGGCACCGGCAACGTCGTCGAGGCCGTCCGCCACCTGCGCCAGATCAAGAACGAGATCGCCAAGCTGCGCGGCTTCGACAACAACGAGCTGTACGCCGCCGCCAAGGAGCTGCGCGCCCCGTACGAGCTGGTCAAGGAGGTCGCCGAGCTCGGCAAGCTGCCGGTCGTGCTGTTCTCCGCCGGTGGCGTGGCCACCCCGGCCGACGCCGCGCTGATGCGCCAGCTGGGCGCCGAGGGCGTCTTCGTCGGCTCCGGCATCTTCAAGTCGGGCGACCCGGCCAAGCGCGCCGCCGCCATCGTGAAGGCCACCACCTTCTTCGACGACCCGAAGGTCATCGCGGACGCCTCGCGCAACCTGGGCGAGGCCATGGTCGGCATCAACTGCGACACCCTGCCGGAGACCGAGCGCTACGCCAACCGCGGCTGGTAGCCACCCGCCGTTCCGAGCCGGCCCGCCGCAGCGCCTCGGTGCGCGGCGGGCCGCGCCACGTAGTCCGTCGTAACGATCGATAGAGGTTGAAGACCGTGAGCACTCCTGTCATCGGCGTCCTCGCCCTGCAGGGCGACGTCCGCGAGCACCTGGTGGCGCTGGCCGAGGCCGACGCGCTCGCCCGTCCGGTGCGCCGCGCCGAGGAGCTGGCCGAGGTCGACGCGCTGGTGATCCCCGGCGGGGAGTCCACCACCATGTCCAAGCTGGCGCTGCTGTTCGGCGTGATGGACCCGCTGCGCGAGCGGGTCGCCGCCGGGATGCCGGTCTACGGCACCTGCGCGGGCATGATCATGCTGGCGGACAAGATCCTGGACGGCCGGGAGGACCAGCAGACCGTCGGCGGCATCGACATGACGGTGCGCCGCAACGCCTTCGGGCGCCAGAACGAGTCCTTCGAGTCGGGGATCGACTTCGCGGGCCTGGACGACGTGCCGGTGCACGGCGTCTTCATCCGCGCCCCCTGGGTCGAGTCGGTCGGCGCGGGCGTCGAGGTGCTGGCCGAGCTGCCCGCCGCGGACGGTCCGGAGAGCCGGATCGTGGCGGTGCGCCAGGGAAACCTGCTGGCGACCTCCTTCCACCCGGAGCTGACGGGTGACCACCGGGTGCACGCGTACTTCGTGCGGATGGTCGAGGAGCACCTCGCCGCGGCCGCGCGTTGACCGTGTGCGCCTCACCGGTGGCACACCGGTAAGATCTCATCTGTTCATTTCCCTTTGGCGACGTAAAGGAGCTGGCGATGTCCGGCCACTCTAAGTGGGCTACCACCAAGCACAAGAAGGCCGTGATCGACGCCAAGCGCGGCAAGCTCTTCGCCAAGATGATCAAGAACATCGAGGTGGCGGCGCGCACCGGCGGTCCCGACCCGGCGGGCAACCCGACCCTCTACGACGCCATCCAGAAGGCGAAGAAGAGCTCGGTCCCGATCGACAACATCAACCGCGCCGTCAAGCGCGGTGGCGGTCTGGAGGCCGGCGGCGCCGACTACCAGACCATCATGTACGAGGGCTACGGCCCCAACGGTGTCGCCGTCCTGATCGAGTGCCTCACCGACAACCGCAACCGCGCGGCCTCCGACGTGCGCGTCGCGATGACCCGCAACGGCGGCTCGATGGCCGACCCGGGCTCGGTGTCCTACCTGTTCACCCGCAAGGGTGTCGTCATCGTCCCCAAGGCCGACGGCGTGGACGAGGACAAGCTGTTCGAGGTCGTCCTGGACCAGGAGCCCGAGGAGATCAACGACCTCGGCGACTCGTTCGAGATCGTCTCCGAGGCCTCGAAGATGGTCGCCGTGCGCACCGCGCTGGTCGACGCCGGCGTCGACTACGACTCGGCCGAGGCCAACTTCCTCCCCAGCATGCAGGTCGAGCTGGACGTCGACGGCGCCCGCAAGATCCTGAAGCTGATCGACGCGCTGGAGGACAGCGACGACGTGCAGAACGTCTTCGCCAACTTCGACATCTCCGACGAGGTCGGTGCGCAGCTCGACGCCGAGTGACACGGCATCGATCGATCGACGGCGAGTGACCGTTCTCACTGCCCGGCCCGGTGGTCCCTGGACCACCGGGCCGGTGTCGTCGGTGGGGTTGTCGGACCCGGGCGGTAGCCTGCGGAGGTCCTTCACGGCGAGTGGCAGGGAGTCGGGGCGAGTGGTGCGGGTACTGGGCGTGGACCCGGGGCTGACCAGGTGCGGGGTCGGCGTGGTCGAGGGCGCGCCGGGCCGGCCGCTGCGGATGGCCGGGGTCGGCGTGGTGCGCACCCCGGCCGAGGCGGAGATCGGGCAGCGGCTGCTCCGGGTCGAGCAGGGCATCGAGGCCTGGCTGGACGAGCACCGGCCCGACCTGGTCGCCGTCGAGCGGGTCTTCGCCCAGCACAACGTCCGCACCGTGATGGGCACCGCCCAGGCCAGCGCCGTCGCGATGCTCTGCGCCACCCGGCGCGGCATACCCGTCACCCTGCACACCCCCAGCGAGGTCAAGGCCGCCGTCACCGGCTCGGGCCGGGCCGACAAGGCGCAGGTCACCGCCATGGTGCAGCGCCTGCTGCGGCTGGACGCCCCGCCCAAGCCCGCCGACGCCGCCGACGCGCTGGCGCTGGCCATCTGCCACATCTGGCGCGGCGGGGCGACGAACCGGCTGGAGGCCGCCGTCCGGGCCGCCCGCACCACCGCACGCTCCACTCCTCCGAAAGGCACCGTCCGATGATCGCCTTCGTCCAAGGGCCCGTGGCGGCCATCTCCTCCGGGATCGCGGTGGTCGAGGTCGGCGGGGTCGGCATGGCCGTGCAGTGCACCCCGAACACCCTGGCCGGACTGCGGCTGGGCGAGCCGGCCCGGCTGGCCACCTCGCTGGTGGTCCGGGAGGACTCGCTGACGCTCTTCGGCTTCGCGGACGACGACGAGCGCTCCGTGTTCGAGATCCTCCAGGCCGCGCCCGGCGTGGGCCCCAAGCTGGCGCAGGCGATCCTCGGGGTGCACAGCCCCGACGCGCTGCGCGCCGCGATCGCGGGCGGCGACGAGAAGGCCCTGGTCGCGGTGCCCGGCATCGGCAAGGCCAAGGCGGCGAAGCTGCTGCTGGAGTACAAGGACAAGCTCGGTGCCCCGCACGGCGCCGTGCCCGCGCAGAAGCCGCTCGCGGCCGGCCCGGCGCCGTGGACCGAGCAGCTGCACTCCGCGCTCACCGGCCTCGGCTACGCCCCGCGGGAGGCGGACGACGCGGTCGCGGCCGTCACGCCGGAGGCCGAGGCGCAGGCGACGCCGGACGTCGGCGCCCTGCTCCGGCTCGCCCTGCGCGGCCTCAACCGCGCCCGCTGACCACTGACGATCTGTCCCTTTGTCGACACCGGAGATTCTGGAGCCCGCGACGATGTACGACCCGGAACCCGCCGACCGGCTGGTCACGGCCGCCGCCGACGGCGAGGACCAGGCGGTGGAGGCGGCGCTGCGCCCCAAGCTGCTGGACGAGTTCATCGGCCAGGAGCGGGTGCGCGAGCAGCTGTCCCTGGTGCTCCAGGCCGCCCGCAAGCGCGGCAGCGCGCCCGACCACGTGCTGCTGAGCGGCCCGCCCGGGCTCGGCAAGACCACCCTGTCCATGATCATCGCCGCCGAGCTGGGCGCCCCGATCCGGATCACCTCGGGCCCGGCCATCCAGCACGCGGGGGACCTCGCGGCGATCCTCTCCTCGCTCACCGAGGGCGAGGTGCTCTTCCTCGACGAGATCCACCGGATGTCCCGGCCGGCCGAGGAGATGCTCTACATGGCGATGGAGGACTTCCGGGTCGACGTGATCGTCGGCAAGGGGCCGGGCGCCACCGCCATCCCGCTGGAGCTGCCGCCCTTCACCCTGGTCGGCGCCACCACCCGGGCCGGCCTGCTGCCGCCCCCGCTGCGCGACCGCTTCGGCTTCACCGGGCACATGGAGTTCTACGCCCCGTCCGAGCTCCAGCGGGTGGTGCACCGCTCGGCCGCGCTCCTGGACGTGGAGATAGACCCGGCCGGCGCGGCCGAGATCGCCGGGCGCTCGCGCGGCACCCCGCGCATCGCCAACCGGCTGCTGCGCCGGGTCCGCGACTACGCCCAGGTCCGGCACGACGGCAGGGTCAGCGCCGGGATCGCCGCTCAGGCGCTGGATGTCTACGAGGTGGACGCCCGCGGCCTGGACCGGCTGGACCGCGCGGTGCTGGACGCGCTGCTGCGGCTGTTCGGGGGCGGTCCGGTCGGTTTGTCGACACTCGCGGTCGCCGTGGGGGAGGAGTCCGAGACGGTCGAGGAGGTCGCCGAGCCCTTCCTGGTCCGCGAGGGCCTGCTCGCCCGCACCCCGCGGGGCCGGATCGCCACCGCCGCGGCCTGGCAGCACATGGGTCTGACCCCGCCGGTACAGAACCCGGCGGTCCGGACCGCTCGCGGAAGTGTTCCGGCGCAGTCGGAGCTGTTCCCCGCCGACGAAAGTTGACCGCCATCGGCTGAACGGGTGAGTCCGGTCGGGCGGTTCCCACCCGATGCTTCCGTGGTGGCACAGGGAGAAGCCCGGAACGACGTCCGGGGAAACTGTGCAGGACGAGGCTCGCCACTTTCGGCGGCAGGATGCGATGCTTGGCGTTGTCCGATCGATTCGGGGTCGCCTAGACTCCGCCGGACCGCCCCTCTCACCTGACGGGCCGACCAATACCACACAGGCCGCCGGCCGGCGGCCCGTAAAGGACCCTGGCTGCAGTGAACCTCATCATCCTCCTCCTCCCGATCATCGCGATCGTGCTCATGTTCCGGTCGCAGAAGAAGCGCCAGCAGCAGATGCAGCAGATGCAGACCGCGCTGGAGCCCGGGGCCGGTGTGCGCACCATCGGTGGCCTGTACGCCCAGGTGAAGGCGGTCAACGAGGAGACCGTCGAGCTGGAGATCGCGCCCGGCGTGGTCACCCACTTCACCAAGAGCGCGGTCGCGGCCGTCCTGGACCCCCAGGAGTACGACGCGATCATCAACGGTCGCCCCGCCGATGACGAGCTGCCCGAGCCGGAGGCCGAGGACGCCGAGCCGGTCGAGGACAAGCCGCTGACGCTCACCAAGGACAGCGCCGAGAAGGGCGATGCCGAGGGCGGGGCTCCCGCGAGCAAGTAGTACGGACGGGCAACCCGCCCGTTCGCGCGGCACAGTGCCGCGAGCCCACAGGACCTCAGGGCCGCAGAACCGCCGTACCCCCGTCCCGACGATCGCCGGCCGGGGGTACGGCCGGGAAAGTGGCATGGACAGGGAGAAACGAGCAAGGTGGCAACACCCAAGTCGCGCCCGCGCGACGGCTACCCAGGGCGGGCGCTGGCCCTCATCCTGGTCGTCACCGTCGGACTGGTCGCCCTCATGTTCGGGACGGGCACCACCAAGCCCCGGCTCGGGATCGACCTCGCCGGTGGCACCAGCATCACGCTGACCGCGAAGTCGACCGATCCCAAGGCGCTCAGCAAGTCCAACATGGACATCGCCGTCGGGATCATCGAGCGCCGGGTCAACGGTATGGGTGTCTCCGAGGCGGAGGTCCAGACCCAGGGGTCGGACACGATCATCGTGAACATCCCCAAGGGCGGCGACCGGCAGAACGCGGCGGACCAGGTCGGTACCACCGCCAAGCTGTTCTTCCGTCCGGTCCTGGCCACGGCCCCCAGCGGCGTCAGCGCCCCGGCTCCGACGGGCACCCCGTCCGCGGGCGCCACCGGCACCCCGGCCGCCACTCCGCCGGCCACCGCCGGCGCCCCGTCCGCCTCCGCCGGTGCCCCCTCCGCGGGCGCCACCAAGCAGGGCCGCCCCGCGAGCG
>NZ_JBEZUT010000124.1:0-23346 GCF_040636595.1 Kitasatospora sp. NPDC036755 | reverse complement strand
GGGGTGCCGGGGGCCCCGGGGGCTCCCGGGGGGGTGGCCGGGTTGGGGGCCCGGGGGGGGGCGGGCGGGTTCGGTGGCGCGCCGCCACCGATGGTCGGCCGTCAGTGCGCGGCGAAGGCCGAGGAGATCTGCGCGGCGGCGTCGGCCGAGGCCTTGGCCACGTCCGCCTTGCCGGTGACGACCTGCTGGAGCATCGTCGGGATCACCGACTGGGCGTCGATCTGCGCCCACCCCTGGTCGAGCGGGACGAACTTGGTGCCGGCCGCGATGGTGTCGGTGAAGGGCTTCAGGAACGCGTCCTTCGCGGCGACCTTGCCGCTGACGGACGTCAGCGTCGGCAGGTTGCCCATCGCGTCGTACATCTGCTCCTGGTAGCCGGGGCTCGCCAGCAGCTCGGCGAACTCGACGGCCAGCGTGCGGTGCTTGGCCGCCTTCATCACGCCCAGGTTGTTGCCGCCGGCGAACGCCGGGGCGATCGAGCCGGGCTTCTCCCCGGGCAGCGGCACCACGCCGTACTTGCCCTTGGCGGCGCCCGCTTCGACCTTGCCGCGGTTGGAGTTGAGCAGCACCGCCATCGCGGACTTGCCGGCCGCGAACAGGTCGACGGTCTTGCCGCCGGTCAGGTCCGCGCACTGCTGGGCCGGACAGCCGTCCGCGCCGAAGAGGTCGGTGTAGCGCTTGATCCCGGCCTGCGAGGCGGGAGAGTCGATCGCCGCCTTGAACTTGGCGCCGTCCTTGGTGGCGATGTCGCCGCCCGCGTCCCAGACGAAGGGCAGCGCGGCGAAGGTGTACTTGCCGCCGACGGCGATGCCGAAGGTGTCCGGGTGTGCCGCGTGGATCTTCTGGTTGGCGGCGACCAGTTCGGCGTACGAGGTCGGCGGGGCGAGGCCCGCCTCGGTGAACAGGTCGGTGCGGTAGTACAGCGCGCGCACGCCGACCCACCAGGGCAGGCCGTAGGTCTTTCCGTCGACCACGGCGGTCTTGGCGATCGCCGGGTCGAGGTCGCCCTTGTCCTTCCACTTGTCCAGTTCGGCCGTGATGTCGGCGAGGCCTCCGGCGGCGACGTAGCCGGGCAGGTCGGTGTTGCCGAACTCGACCAGGTCGGGGGCGCTGTTCGGGTCGTTGAACGCGCCCTTCATCTTGGCCGCGCGGGCCGAGGCGTCGGTGTCGATGTAACTGACGTTGACGGTGACGCCCTGGTGGGAGGCCTGGAACTCGGTCACGGCCTTGGCGATCACGGCCTCCTTGGCCGCGTTGCCCGCCTCGTTGTACAGCCAGACCTGCAGGGTGCCGGTCCGGTCGTCGGCGGCCTTGTCGCCGGCCGGCGAGGCGGTGCCGGGGGCGCAGGCGGTGGCGGCCAGGCAGCCGGCGGCGAGCACGACGGCTGCGGCGGTCCGTCCGATGAGTCGCATGGTGGAGACCTCCCCTCCCGACAGCTGCCGCCGAGACGTCCGCCGCCGGGGCGGGCACGTCGAAGCAGGCCCTGACCGGGGCCGATGGTGGGTGAAGTGGTGGGGGTACGGCAGGGCGCAGCGCTCGGGTGGGGCGACGTCGCCTGCTCGATGGCAGGGACGTTAGGCGGGGGCGATCGGCGCCAACAAGGGGGACTTGGGGAAAGTTTTGCACTGCACAACGTTGTATCGAAGATGCGGCGATCCGGCTTCGAACGGGTACGTTCTGACAACCGCCGCCGACCTGCGGGGGAACACCGGCAGAACAGGACCAGGGAACGGACCCATGACGGAGACGGCGCCCAAGAAACCCGCGACCGAACGCAACCAGTCCTCCTCTCTGCGCCGCGCACTCGCCGTCCTCGGCTACGTCCGCGACCACGGCGACGGACGCGGCGTGCCCCTCGCCCAACTCGCCGACGGCCTCGGCCTGAACAAGAGCACCGTGCTGCGGCTGGCCGGTCCCCTCCTGGACGAGCACCTCCTCGACCGGGACCGCGAGACCGGCTGGTTCCGGCTCGGCCACGGCTCACTGCGGCTCGGCCAGGCCTACCTGACCACCCTCGACCTGCGCAGCGTCGCCGCCGAGCACCTGCGCCGGCTCCAGCGCGAGGCGGGCGAGACCGTCCACCTGACCGTCTGGCAGGCCCCCGGGATCGTCTACCTGGACAAGGTCGAGGACGAGACCAACGTCCGGATGGCCTCCCGGGTCGGCAGCCGGGCACCCGCCTACTGCACCGCCACCGGGAAGGCGATCCTCGCCTGGCTGCCCGAGGAGGCCGTCACCGAGGTGGTCGCGGCCGGCCTGCGGCCGGTGACCGCCTGGACCATCGCCGACGAGCCCCGGCTCCGCGCCGACCTCGCCCGGATCCGCGCCCGCGGCTACTCGATCGACGACCGCGAGAACGAGCCCGAGGTCCGCTGCGTCGCCGCCCCGATCTTCGACCACACCGGCGAGGTCACCGCCGCCCTGTCCGTCTCCGGCCTCACCTCGCGGATGACCGCGGCCAGGGTCCGCGCGCTCGGCCCGGTGGTCGCCCAGGTCGGCCTGCGGATCTCCCGCGAACTGGGCTCCGACCGCCAGCCGTCCTGACCGCCCCCGGAAACGCGGAACGGGTCCGATGCCGTGTCGACGGCACCGGACCCGTTCCGGATCGGAGCGCCAGGCCCGGGTCGCACGGACTCTTCCTACTGAAAGTAGGACGTGCTCTGGTAGCACCACTGACGCGTGAGGAGGAATCACTCCCTCGCAACGAGAAGTACGGTACCAGCTCCGTGATCATCCGCCGAATCGGAGGGGAACCCCCGGTGACGCGCTATCGGCGCCGCACCGTCCGGAGCCGTTCCGCACACCGCCGGGCCTGCCGCGGTCACGGGCAGCGGAGCAGGGCCGGGCGGTCCCTGGTACGGACGGCGGGGAGCCAGGCGGTGGCCGGACCCGGCAGGCGGACGCGGTACCAGAGCGTGGAGGTGAGGTCCTCCTCGTTGATGACCGGAAGGCCGGTGGGGAGCTGGCAGTCGGCGTCGAGGGTGTCGTTGTGCCAGACCCGCACGGGAACCACGTTGTCGGCGGTGTAGGGGCGCAGGGGGTCGACGGCGAGGCCGAGGCTGCACCGGGGGTCACGGTCGGTGCGGTCCTGGCAGCCGCGTTCGGCGTTGAAGACCCGGACGTGGGCGGGCTGCCCCGAGGCTCCCGGATGCGGCCAGAGCGCGGTGACGGTCACGGCGGCCGTGGCGCAGAAGGCCAGGGCCAGCAGGGCGGTCCGCGGGCGGGGACGCGGGTACGGGCGGCGCGGGCGCCGACCGGAGCGGTGGGCACGGATGCGGGCGAGCAGGCTCTCCGCGGTGTGCGGGGCGCGGGCGGCGTGGGTCGGGGCGAGGCAGTCCGCGGCCAGGGCGCGCCAGAACGGCGGGACGGCGGCGGCCAGCCGCAGAGCGGCGCGGCCCTCCGCGTACTGCTGGGCGGCGGCGCTGCGGGCGGTGGGGGTGGCGCCGGGGAACGGCCGGCTCCCGGCGGCGAAGACCTCGTGGATCACGATGCCGAGCGCCCAGATGTCGGCGGTGGTCCGGACCTTGACGCCGTGCCGCCCGAGCGGCTCCTTCCAGCGCTCCGGCGGGAGGTAGTCGGGGGTGCCCATCGGGGCGCAGTGGCCGTGAGTACCGGTGAGCTCGATGGCGAGGCCGAAGTCGGAGAGGCGGACCTCTCCGTCCGCGCCGATCAGGACGTTCTCCGGCTTGAGGTCGGTGTGGACCCAGCCGGAGCGGTGCAGGTGGGCCAGGCCCTCGCAGATGCCGGTGACGATTCGGGCGCCCTCGGCCTCGTCGACACCTGCGGCGAGCAGGTCGCGCAGGGTGCCCCGGGCGCGTTCCATGACCAGGACGATCGCGCCGTCGAGCGAGGGCTGGTCGGGGGCGGCCAGGACGAGGGTGTCGAGCAGCCTGACCAGCCGGGGGTGCGGGGCGGTCCGGCCCAACTCGGCCTCGCGCCGGGCGGCTTCGGCGACCTGACGGGCCTGGCGGGGGGCGAGTCCGGCGGTCGGCAGCACCTTGAGGGCGACCGTGCCGTCCGCTCCGTCCCCGTCCCCGGCCTCGGCCTCGGGCCGACCGCCCACCCGGACGTCGGCCCGTTCATCGACCTGGCCGTCGGCCCGGCGGGCGGCGTAGACCGTCGCCCAGCCACCCTCGCCGATCGGCCCGGTGACGGTCCACTCGCCGACCCGGTGGCCGGCCGGCAGCAGTTCCTCGCCGTCCCCGGGAAAGGCCCGGTCCTCCAGCGCCACCGGCCCTCCCTAGCGTCCGGACCGGCCGGGTCGGGGGCCCGGCAGGAGCGCGAGGTGCTCCTCGCGGACGATGCCGAACTTCAGGGCGAGCCCCACCACGGCCTCGCGCTTGCCGCCGCGGCGGTCGGCGCGGTCGCCGTCGGGCAGGTCGATGCGGAGCTTCTCGTCGGCGAGGTAGTCGAGGTGCGAGCTGACCGCGCGGGCGGTGAGCCGGGCACAGGCGGGGTGGCCGCGCAGCCGCTCCACCACCTGCGGGGTGGTCGGCACGGCGGCGGGCGAACGGTCGCGCAGCCACGGTTCGCAGAGCGCGACCAGGACCAGGAAGTAGGTCGCGGTCTCGTCCAGCGAGTACGCCGTCATGGTGCGGCTCTCCCGGGAACCGCCGCGGGCGTCCGGGTCCAGGTAGACGTGGTCGGGCGCGAACACCTGGAAGGACAGCGGGATTTCCCGCCGGGAGGGCAGCACCACCCGGGAGAACTCGAAGGGGATCGGCGCGCCGATCCGCCGCGGCGGGACCCGCAGGTACTCGCCCGCGCCCTCCGGATTCTCCACCAGGTAGGCGTGGGTGCCGCTGAGGTTGCTCAACTGCCAGTGGTCGTCCGTCGCGTGGATCTCACCGGCCAGCCGGGACACCGACTCGTCCCCGAGACGCAGCTCCACCGGGGTGCGGACCGAGCCGCGACCGAAGCGCACCCGCTCCCCCGGGCCGAGCCGCAAGGTCACCGTGTCGTCGCCGTTCCCCTCCGGCAGGTGGACGACAATCCCGCTCACCGCTCCTCCGTCCCGCGCACCGCTCCCCCGTCTCGCGCACCGGCTCTTGCCGGACGGACGAACGGTACCTCTTCGCGTACGACAGTAAACCGGATGCCGCACGGTACTTGACAAGGTGGCGGTGCAGGGTACAGGCGTTCGGTGGGAGCGTCGGCGTGCCCGGACGCGGCGACGACACGGGCGGGGCGGCCGGTGAACGGGAGTAGTCGTGCTCCCGCTCGCCGGCCGCCCCGCCCGCCGCAGGCGCGGTCAGCCGGACGAGGGCCCGGGGGTGGCGTTCAGCCAGGCCCACTCCGACCAGGTGGAGAACCCGGTCTGCCAACGGTGGTGCACACCATCGGTGTTGGAACCGAACACCTCGATCCGCCCGTCCGCGTTGGCGGCGGCGGCGATCTCGCTACCGCCGCCGCCGAAGGTGTCCCACTGGCCGTACGGGGCGTTCAGGCCGGTCTGCCAGATGTGCTGCGCCGTACTGCCGTTGATGGCGAAGACCTCGGCCCGGCCGTCCGCGGTCATCTGGCTGGTCAGCCGGGAGTCGGCGGGCCCTCCGGTAGCCTCCCAACCGGACCAACCGGTGGGACTGGTCTGGTACTTGTGGTAGACACCGGCCGGCCCGGATGCGAAGACCTCGAGGCGGCCGTCCTGGTTGTGGCTGACGGTGACATCGTGCCCGCCACCACCGAAGTCCTCCCAGCCGGACCAGCCCCCGTTGACAGCCATCTGCCACTGGTGCCGGAACGTCGCACCGTTGAGCGCGAACACCTCCAACCGGCCGTCCGATGCCTTCCCGAGCTCGATCTCGCTGCCGGCAGGACCACCACCGGTGGCCTCCCACCCGGACCAACCGCCATTGGCCGCGGTCTGGTACCGGTGGAAGACCGCGGCGGGCCCCGAAGCGAAGACCTCCAGACGACCGTCCTGGTTCGCACCGACGGCGATGTCATGGCCCCCACCGCCGAAGTCCTCCCAACCGGACCACCCGCCCGAAGGCTGAAGCTGGTAACGGTGCTGGAGCGTAACGCCGTTGATCGCGAACACCTCCAAGCGGCCGTCCGCATCCGACCCGATCGCCAACTCCGCACCACCCGGACCACCCGGACCACCCGGACCACCGAGACTCTCCCACTCGGACCAGGCACCGTTCACCACCGTCTGCCACGCATGGGAGACCCCGCCCGCCCCGGCCGCGAACACCTCCAGACGACCGTCCGCCGACCGTGCCGACACCACCCGCCCCGACTCCGCCGGATACACCAACGGGGCGGGACGGGGGCCGCTTCCGGGGACGCAGGGCACGATGACGCCGCGCTCCGCCAGGTAGGACTCCGGGTCGGTGCGCACGGACGCGTTCGGGTCGGCCCAGACCCGCAGGTGCAGGTGCGGACCGGTGGAGTTGCCCTCGCTGCCCATCAGCGCGATCTGTTGGCCCGCCGTCACGTCCTCGCCCTCGAAGACGTCCCGCCGCTGCATGTGCCCGTACTCGGTGATGCTCCCGTCCGGGTGCAGGATGCGGATCCACTGGCCGTATCCGGGCTCCGTTCCGGAGAGGATGACCCTGCCGTCGCCGACCGCGTGGATCGGGGTGCCGTAGTCGTTGGCGATGTCGATGCCGTTGTGCTCCGCCGAGTAGTGCTGGGAGACCTGGCCGCGGGCCGGGCAGGCCGCCGCGAACCCGGCGGCCTGGGCGGGAGCGGTCACGGTGGGAGCGGTCACGGTGGGAGCGGCCACGGCTGGGGCGGCGGGCACGGTGACCGGCAGCAGCAGGGCGACCACCGCCAGGGCCGACCGCGAGGCGCGGCGGACCACCCGGGCGCCCCTCACGCCTTGCGGAGGCGGTCGATGATGCCGTCGATGTCGCGCTGCATCATGTCGGGCCGGATGAAGTGGCCGCCCGACTCCTCGTGGGCCTCGTACGGGATGCCGGCGCCGTCGAGCAGGGAGCGGAACTCCCGCTGCTCGGCCAGCACTTCGGACTCGTTGAACTGGTCGAAGGGGTTGGTCGGGTCGGGGCTGGTGCCGGCGACCAGGAAGATCCGCTTGTTGCGGTAGCTCTCCAGGCGCTCGACCGGGTTGTCCGCGGTGACCCGGGCCTGGTCCCACAGGGGCGCGCCGTAGATCGTGCCGCCGGCCAGGTCCTTGACCGCGGAGGACACGTTGGCCCAGTGCACGACCGCGCCGTTGTTGTGGCGGATGCTGGCCGGGCCGGAGTGGGCGCTGACGGAGGCGAAGTGGCCCCAGTACTTGGCGGCGTACTTCAGGGCGCCGAAGCCGCCCATGGAGAAACCGGAGACCGCGCGGCCCTCGGGCTCGGCGTAGGTGCGGAAGTTGGCGTCGACCCAGGGGATCAGCTGGTTGATGTGGAAGGTCTCCCAGTTGCGGGGGCCGACGTTGGTGCTGACCGGGTTGGAGTACCAGCCGGCCTGGCCACCGTCGGGCATGACGACGATCAGCGGCTTGCCGATCGTCCACTCCCGGACGCCCCGGCGGTCGAACTCGATGAAGTCCTGGAGGCCGCCGTGCAGGAGGTAGAGGACGGGGTAGGTGCGACCGCTGGTGTGGTAGTCGTCGGGGAGCAGCACGTTGACGGCCGGGTCCCAGCCGATCTCGGCGGTCCGGAAGCGGTAGTACCACATCCGGGCGTCGCCCTCGTTGCGGTCGGTGATGTGCAGCCCGAAGCCGTCGTCGGCGGCACGGGCGGCCGAGGCCGTCGCGAGGACGCTCGCGCCGCCGAGCGCCAGCGCGGCGCCGAGCCCGCCGGCGGACTTGAGGATGCTCCTGCGGGTGGGGTGGTTCGCGGTCACCGTGACCTCCGGAAGGCGCGTGGCGGCGGCCCCGTCCGGACCGCCGGATGTCCGACGGTTCGGACGGTAGCCACCCGCCGCGGGGCGCGGAATCCGGAACCATACGGACTGACAGCAGCCGGGCCGGGCGCGGAGACTGATGCGTTTCCGACACCTCCGACGCTCCCGACACCTCCGACGCTTCCGGCCTCGGCCGGTGGCGGTGGCGGTGGCGGTGACGATGGCCGCTGGGCATGCGCGACTGGGGCGGACTGGTCCGGTCGGCCCGGCACGGGACAGGACGGGACAGGCTCAGCTGCCGCTGCCCGCCGCCGGCCCGCACAGCCCGACGCCGCGCTCCAGGGCCTCCAGGTCGCGCTGCAGCGGTGGCCGCGGGACGGCCAGGACGGGGCAGGTGGCGTGCCGGACGCAGTAGGCGGCGACCGAGGGGTGCACCAGACGGGCGAGTCGGCCGCGTTCCCGTCCGGCGCCGAGGACGAGCAGGTCGCCGGGTCGGTCGGCGCAGCGCACCAGGGTGTGGCCGGTGTCGCCGCGCACGGTCTGGCAGCGCAGCCGGACGCCCGCGTAGCGGCCGGCGAAGGCCTCGTCGAGGGCTTGCCTCAGCCTGGCCACGGCGGCGTCACGGCCGGCGTCGATCACCGGCGGGCAGGGGGTCCTGCGGTAGCCGAGCTCGTCGCCGGGCGGGGTCCAGCAGAGCACCGCGAGCACCTCGACGTCCGTCCGGCGGGCCTCGGCGACCGCGTGGTGCAGTGCGGCGAGGCTGCCGAGCGAGCCGCTGACGCCGACCACGATCCGGCCCTCGTCCGCACCACTGTCCGTCATGGTCCCGCCCCTGCCTCTCCGTCCGCCCGCGGTCCCCGGTGCCGGCGCACCGGACCGGTGCCGATTCCACCTCAGCAAAGCGGCCCGTACCCGGACGGCCCGCTCCCGTTGACGCGGTTCTGACGCGGAGCCCGTCCTTCCGTACGCGCCCCTGATACCGCGCCCGCGGACGGGGGCGCGCGGGGCTCGGGGGCGTACGACGCGGGGACGGCGTTCGACGCGGGCGGAACGCTCAGCTCTGCGGTGGCTCCGCCTCCCAGAGGTCCGCGAACATCCGGTCCAGGTGCTCCTCCCCGATCGGGGGGACCGGCAGCGGGTGGGCGGCCCGGGCCCGGAAGCCGTCGAGCAGCAGGGCGAGGTAGCGCCGCCAGAGGTCGGGGCGCAGCTCGGTGGCGGCCGGCAGGGCGCGGCAGAGCGGGCCGAGCAGGAAGAGCAGGTCCATGGTGGCCACGTCGCGGCGCATGGTGCCCTGTTCCTGGGCGCGGACGATCAGGGCTCCCACGGTGGCGGCGTGCCGACGGCTGATCTCGATCATGCCGGGGATGGTCGGGATGGCCTGGGTGACCAGGTCGTTGATGCCCCGGTCGGCGGCGACCAGTTCGAAGATACGCTCGAAGTACCGTTCGAGGCCGCTCCAGGCGTCGTCGGCGGCGAGCGCCTCGTCGCCCGCGGTGGCCAGGCCGTTCCCGGCGTCCGCGAACACCTCGCCGATCAGCGCCTCGCGGGTCGGGAAGTGCCGGTAGAGGGTGGCGTTGCCGACACCGGCTTCCTTGGCGATCTGGTCCAGCGGCACGTCCAGGCCCTGCCGGGAGTACATGTCGCGGGCGGCGGCGAGCAGGAGGTCGCGATTGCGCTGCGCGTCCCGCCGGAGCCGTCCAGGGGGGTTCGCGCTGCTCGATGGTGCCATGCCCTCGACCCTAGCAAGCGCCGGCGGTCTCCACCCGGCGCCGTCCTCCGGCCCGGTCGGTGCGCTCAACCACACCGCGGGGCGGGCGAGATGGGCGACGCGTGGGCACGCGAACGGTTCGGCCGCGTCCGGCGGGGCGACGGGGACGTGGCCGCCGCGGCCGCACGGCGGTGGCCTCGGCGGGGAAGCGTGCCGGGGTCACCGTCGTGTGGGGAGCGCCCCCGGGGTGGCCCCGGGGTGGCCCCGGAGTGGTCCCGGGGTGGCCGGCGGACGCCGGCCTGCGAACGCTCAGCGGGTGGTCAGGGGGCGGTCAGGGGCGGTCAGCAGGTCTGGTCGATGAGGGAGAACGTGGCGTAGTGGTCGCCGGTGTAGTAGTCCTCCTGGTAGGCCTGCCCGGTCACGATCCGGCGCGCGCCGCGGGTCGGGGAGCCCGGGGTGATGACGGTGTACTCGTGGTAGTAGCCGTAGGACTCACTGGGCAGGACGCCTTCCCGGTTCTGGAAGACCACGCCGTCCTGGGAGTAGGGGAACGGCCCTCCGGAGGCGATCAGGCCGAGGGTGTCGGAGGCCTGGGGCGGGAGGGCGGAGAGGCAGACCGAGCCGCTCACGTCGGCGTGCGCCTCGGTGGCGACGGCGACCGGGGCGAGGGTCATCAGGGCGACGGCGGTGACGGCGGCAGCGCGGGACTTCCACGCGCGTAGAGTGCGAGTCATGTCCACCAGTGTGACGAGACGCCGTCAACTCCGGAAGCCTCCCGGGAAAGTATTAACCAGTGAGTAACTCCCCTTTACCTGCGACGACTTGAGCCGTACGCAGCACCCCGCACCGCTCCGCCGGAGCCTCCGGCGCCACGTCCACGAACCGCCCGTCCGGAGCAAGGGTCGACCGTCATCGAACTCATGTCGGAACTGTCCCGCCCGCACCGTGCCGCATAGAGTGCCGCGTAGCCGCACGGCGCCGGCGGCGGATCACCGCGAGGCCGGAACGATCTCTGACGGGGTGGGCATGGGTACGGGCTCGGGCACAGCACTGACGGCCCACCAGCTGATCGGTCTGCTGGTCGATCCGGGCGGCTTCCGCAGCTGGGACGAACCGCCCGCCGTCGACCGGCCCGACCCCGGCTACCGCGCATCCCTCGACCGCGCCCGCGAACGCACCGGCCTGGACGAGGCTGTCCTCACCGGCGCCGGCCGGGTCGACGGCCGTCCGGTCGCCCTGATCGCCTCCGAGTTCGGCTTCCTCGGCGGCTCGATCGGCGTCGCCACCGCCGAACGGATCACCCGCGCCGTCGAGCGCGCCACCGCCGAACGGCTGCCGCTGCTGGCCCTGCCGGTCTCCGGCGGGACGCGGATGCAGGAGGGGTCGGCGGCCTTCCTCTGCATGCTGCGGATCACCGCCGCCGTCCAGGCCCACCGCGCGGCCGGCCTCCCCTATCTCACCTATCTGCGCAACCCCACCATGGGCGGGGTCTTCGCCTCCTGGGGCACGCTCGGCCAACTCGTCCTCGCCGAGCCGGGCGCCAGGCTCGGCTTCCTCGGCCCGCGCGTGTACGAGGAGCTGCGCGGCGTGGAGCTGCCGCCGGACGTCCAGCGGGCCGAGACGCTCGCCGGTCAGGGGCTGGTGGACGCCGTCGTGCCGCCGGGGGAACTGCGCGAACTGCTCCGCCGCACCCTCACCGTCCTCGCCACGACACCGCCGCCCTCCTCCACTACGGGGACCGCCTCTTCCCCGGACCCCGCCGCGCCCGTCGGAACCGCCGCGCCCACCGGGTCCGCCGTGCCCACGAGGTCCGCCTCGCCCGCCGAGCCCACCCCGGCCGTTCCCGGACACCCCGACACCTGGGACTCCGTCCGCCGCACCCGCCGCCCCGACCGCCCGGGCGCCCGCGAGCTGCTGCGCCGCACCGCCGAGGAGCTGGTGCTGCTGGACGCCCCCGGCGGGCGCGGCGGGGCACTGGTCCGGGCACTGGCCGTGCTCGGCGGGCACCCCGTCCTGGTCGTCGGCCAGCAGCGGCAGACCCCCGAGCACGAGCGCCCCTTCACCGCCGCCGACCTGCGGGCCGTACGGCGCACCGCCCGCCTGGCCGAGCAGCTCGGGCTGCCCCTGGTCACCGTGGTGGACACGGCCGGCGCCGAGTTGTCCGCCCGGGCCGAGCTGGACGGCATCGCGGTGGAGATCGCCCACTGCCTGACCACCCTGCTCGCGCTGCGCACCCCCGTCCTGGCCGTCCTGCTCGGCCAGGGCTCGGGCGGCGGGGCTCTCGCGCTGCTCCCGGCGGACCGGGTGATCGCCGCCGAGCACGCCTGGCTGGCACCGCTGCCGCCGGAGGGCGCCTCGGCGATCGTCCACCGGGACGGCGCGCACGCCGCCGAGCTGGCCCGCTCCCAGGGGATCGGGGCGCGCCACCTGGCCGGGGTCGGGCTGGTCGACGAGGTGGTCCCGGAACTGCCGGACGCCGCCGAGGAGCCGGAGGCCTTCTGCGCCCGGCTCGGGCGGGCGGTCGGCGCGGCGCTCGGCGACCTGTCCGCGGCCACCCCGCCGGACCTCCTCGCGGCCCGGGCCCTCCGGCACCGGCGGTTGGGCGACCTCCGCTAGCCGCCGACCCAGCGATGCGGCCCCGGTCTCACGGTCACCGTGTGGCGCCGGTCTCAGCGCGGGGTTGATCGTCTGTACCCACCGTGCTGCGCCCAGGCCGGCGCGTGACGCCCACCAGGGCCCGCACGGTGAGTGCGCTCACACGTGATCAACCACAACGACGGACGGTAGTAGACGATCCCGGACCGCCTTCGCCGTCCCCGCGCTCCCCGCGTTCGCGCAGTTCACACCCGGTCGGCGCGCTCCGGGCGGCCACTCCTTCGAATCCACGGCAGCCCGCTCCGTACGACCGGGAGTCGTACCGAGGGGGGCTTGGCGACGGCCGATCCGGTCTGCCAACAATGGCTCAGTCGTCAGCCGCACCGGCTCCTGTCCCCCGGTGAACGGCTTGCCGCCGAAGTCACTCCCCGCGACCGTTCCGGCCCCTGTCCGGCCGTGGTCCTGGGCGGGGAGTGACCCGGCCCAACCCGATTGAGGTCCTGTTCTTCATGCCCGCTTTCAAGCTCCGCATGCGTACTTCCGCCGCGATCCTCGCCGGCACCGCCGGTCTGACCGCCCTGGGCGCCGGTGTCCTGCCCGCCACCGCGAACGCCGCCAGTGCCTCCCCGCAGGCCATCGCCGCCCAGATCGTCCCGGCCAACCAGCTGGCGTCCTTCAGCCAGATCATCTCCCACGAGTCCAGCTGGAACGTGACCGCGACCAACGCGAGCTCGGGTGCGTACGGCCTGGCCCAGGCGCTGCCGGGCTCCAAGATGGCCTCCGCGGGTGCGGACTGGAAGACCAACCCGGCCACCCAGATCAAGTGGGCGCTGGACTACATGAACACCCGCTACGGCAGCCCGAACGCCGCCTGGACCTTCTGGCAGGCCAACCACTGGTACTAAGCCGACCCCATCGGCCCAGCAGGCTCCGTCCGTCACCTGACCACTCCCCCCTCACCCCGGGGGTCGGACAGGGACCACCGGGGTGCCCGAGAGGGCCCGGACCCGCGCGATCCGCGTGGTCCGGGCCCTCTCCTGGTTTTCCCGGGCCGGCTGCCGGCTCGCAGACCGCCACGTGGTTCTCCGGCCGGCGCCGTCGCGCACGGGCCGCGGCCCACGGCGCACGGCCCTCGATCTACCGTCTACGGTCTACGGCTCGCCGATGAGCCCGAGCAGCTCGCGCATCCGCGCGTACTTGGCGGCCAGCCGCTCGGCGGTGGACCGGTCCAGCGCGGCGAGGCGGGCCGGGTCGGAGTTGTGCGCCAGGTCCGCGCGCTTGACCAGCAGTGCGCCCGGCGTGGCCAGGATGCGCGCGGTGTACTCCTCGACCGGCTCGTCCGGACGCCGGGTGAGCGCGTCCACGATCGCCTTGGTCTCCGCCGGCAGCGCGGCCCCGGCCAGCCACTCCCGGCTCAGCCGGTCGTCCTCGACGGTGTCGTGCAGCCAGCCCGCCGCGATCTGGGCCGAGCTGCCGCCGCGGGCCGCCGTTCCGCAGGCGACCGCCGCGATGTGCTCGGCGTAGGGGTGGCCGTTCTTGTCGACCTGCCCCCGGTGGGCCCGGCGCGCGATCGCCTCCACCTCGGACAGGCTCAGGTACTGGTTCTCCATCGGCTCATCCATCGGCTCATCGTAGGCCCCGGGTGATCGGCCGCGCTCCGGACGGCCGGGCGGGCTCGGGACGGTCGGCCGCACTCCGGACGGTCGGCCGCGCTCCGGACGGCCGGGTGCGCGCAGGCGCGCGGGTGTGCGCAGGCGCGCGGGTGTGCCCGTCACGGCCGGGTGCGGTCATGACAGGCCCGTCGTCCGCCCCGCCGATGGCCGCTGGTTTACTGCCCCGGGGGTTCATGGGCTTCGGGGGGTCACCGCGCTCGGGAGTCGACGCCCCCGACGGGAGACCCCCGTCGCACCGGCAGATCCACCCGAGCGATCCGAGGAACCATGCCAGCCCTGCACCCCCTCCTGTCCGCCTTCGCGCCGATCTGGGCGCTCACCGGCGTCGGCTACGTCGTCGGCCGTACCGGGCTGCTCGGGCCGCAGGCCGAGACGGTGCTCAACCGGTTCGTCTTCCACGTGGCGATGCCGGCCTCACTGTTCCTGATGATCTCCCGCACCCCTCTGGACCGCTTCGCCAACGCCTCGATGCTCGCCTTCGCGGCGGGCACCGTGGTCACGATCGGTCTCGGGCTGCTCGCCGGGCGGCTGCTGTTCCACCGCGGACCCGGCGAGCTGGCCGTCGGCGCGATGGCCTCCGGCTACGTCAACTCCGCGAACCTCGGCATCCCGGTGACCATGCAGGTCCTCGGCGACGCCTCCTTCGTGGCACCCGTGGTGCTGTTCCAGATCCTGGTGGTCACCCCCGCCGTGCTGGCCGTCCTGGACGGCGGCGCGGCCGGCCGGCGGGCGCTGCTCACCCTGCCCGTCCGCAACCCGATCCTGCTGGCCACCGCGCTGGGGGCCGTCGTCTCGGCGACCGGCGCACATCTGCCCGCCGAGCTGAATCGTTCCTGCGAACTGCTCGGCGGCGCCGGCGTGCCGACCGCGCTGATCGCCCTCGGCATGTCGCTGCACAACCGCCCTCCGGCGGACGCCCGTCCGCGCCGCACCGAGGTCGGGCTGACCGTCGCGCTCAAGACCCTGGTCCAGCCGCTGGTGGCACTCGCCGTGGCCGGCCCGGTGCTCCACCTGCCCGCGCACCAGCTGCTCACCGTGGTGCTGTTCTCCGCGCTCCCCACCGCGCAGAACGTGTACACCTACGCCCGCGAGTACCGGCAGGGCACCGCCCTCGCCCGGGACGCGGTGCTCTGGTCGACCCTGGTGTCGATGGCGACGCTCTCGGTGATCAGCTGGAGCCTCGGCCCCGCGTAGGCCCGGCCGTTCACTTCTCCCTGGCGGCCGCGACCACCCCGGCCATCGCCGCCAGGAAGCGCTGTGCCGTGTCCAGTTCCTCCGGCCCGAACTGCCGCATCGCCGCGAGCAGATCGCCGATCAGCCCGCCGAAGAAGCCCTCGCCCAGCTCCATCGCCCGGTCCTCCACCAGCAGCCGTACCCGGCGCCGGTCCCGCGGGTCCCGCTCGCGCCGGATCAGCCCGAGCCGCTCCAGCCGGTCCACCAGCCCGGTGGTGCCCGCCGAGTTCAACCCCAGCGCACCGCCGAGCCGGCCCGGAGTGACGACTTCCCCGGCCCTGGCCGCGTCCAGCAGGTGGATCAGCGCCCGGAGATCGGTCGGATGCAGACCGTTGCGGGCCGCGAACTCGGCACCGAACAGGTCGAGTTCGACCGTCAGACCACGCAGCAGATGGACCAGCCGGATCGGCTCGGCAAGCTCGGACACCCTGTCGTCCCTCCTCGGGCAAGCATGTGCGACGCTATTCTCTCGCTGAGCGAGATACTTGCTCGGCGAGTGGTTCAGTCGCACCCGGCCGCCATCACACCACACCCGCGGAGGCCCTCATGCCCGCCCGCACCACCCCCTCCCTCACCCCCTTCCTCACCGCCTACGACGCCCTCCTCGCCCGCTGGCCCGTCCCGGTCGAGGCACTCACCGTCCGCACCGCCCACGGCACCACCCGGATCAACGCCTGCGGACCCGCCGACGGCCGCCCGCTCGTCCTGCTCCACGGCGGCGGAGCCACCTCCACCATGTGGTTCGCCAACGCCCGCGCCCTGACCGAGGCCGGCCACCGCGTCCTCGCCGTCGACCTCATCGGCGACCCCGGCCGCAGCGTCCACGACGGCACCCCCCTCCACGGCGTCCCCGGCCTGCTCGGCTGGCTCGACGCCGTCCTCGACGAACTCGACATCCGGGAGGCCGACTTCTGCGGCCACTCCTACGGCGGCTGGATCGCCCTCGAGTACGCCCTCCACGCCCCCGCCCGGGTCGGCCGGCTCGCCCTGCTCGACCCCACCCAGTGCTTCGCCGGCTACCGCCCCCACTACCTGCTGCGCGCCGTCCCCCTCTTCCTCCCCCACCGCACCCCGGCCCGCGCCCGCACCTTCCTCGACTGGGAGAACGGCGGCACCTCACCCCTCGACCCCGACTGGCGCGAGCTGTACGCCCTCGGCTACGCCGACTTCCCCGCCTCCCCCGTCGTCACCGGCCCCCGCCCCACCCCCGAACGCCTCCGCACCCTCACCGCCCCCGTGCTCACCCTCCTCGCCGCCCAGACCCGTGCCCACGACCCCCACCACGTCGCCCGAACTGCCCGCCGCCTCCTCCCCGGCGCGGAAGCCGCCATCCTCCCCGGCGCCTCCCACCACGACTTCCCCATGGCCGCCGCCCCCGACCTCAACCCCCGCCTCACCACCTTCCTCGCCCCCACCCGCCACCCCTGACGGGCCGCCCCGCCTGCGCGAGAAGTCGACCCGTCCGACTTCTCACGCTGGCGGGGCGGCGGGGCGGCCACGAGGAACACCACACCGTGGATCGCGGGGTCAACCGGATCAAGCGCCTCCGCGTGAGTGGTGGCACGAAGAGCTGCCGGAGGGGCATCGCGCCCATGTCTGCTCGTCCGGCTGCTCGTCGAGTGGGCCCGCCGTGGCTGGTGTCGGACAGCGTATGGGACCGGACCGAGCCGCCGCTGCCGGCGCGACAGCAGCGGCTTCGCGAGTTCGGCCGCCGGGGCTGACGTCAGGGCACCCTGTTCGTGCCGCACACGGGCGTCCTGGGAGTGGCTGCCGCAGGCGCTCGGCTGCTGCTCGGGCACGGGCCCGTCGTGGCTGCCCGGGACAGGACCGAGCCCGGTCGACCGCACTCGCCCGCGGTTCGGGTCTCGGAGCCGTACGGTGGATCCGTGGCTTCCGTCACCCGTGGATCCGCTGGGACATCCGCGACGACATCCACAAGGCCTTCCTCAGGCCGGGCCTTGTGTCAGCTCCCGTCCGAGTCACTCGCTACGGGAGGACGGGACTCCCGTCCTCGCCGAGCCTGGGATGCCGGCCGGCGATGGTGGCCGGGGATGGTGGCCGACGGCTTGCCGAACGGCCTGTGCCGCAGCGGACCTCACGTCACCGGTGCCCGAATTCTGCCGGTACCGTGACGATCTCGACGACGGAGAGGCGCACGCGTGAGCACGTACCACGCGCACTCCCGCGCCTCCTCCCGGATTCGTTGATCATCGGCGCGGCCGGCGTACGGCACGGCGTCGTAGAACCGGCCGCGCCACCCGAACACGGCGATACCCATACGGACCTCCAGCCCCGCGGCCTCGGTTCCGTGCACGGCGACGGGGGCGAACCGTGCCCATCGACGCAGCCGGCGCAGCAGCCCGCACGTCCCCACCGGGCGGGCACGGACTGATGAGGGCGTGTTAGCCCACGAGGCGCAGCGGGGGGTGTCGGACGCCCGGGGGCGCGCGGGGCGTGCTTAGCGTGGCCGGATGACGGAGACCACACGGGGTGCCGGCACGGCGAAGGTGGGTGCGGCGCATGTGATGGCGCCGGCGGTGGTGTTCGCCGTTCCGGTGCTGAAGCTGGCGTGGACGCTCGGGGGTGGGGATGCGGCCCGGGACGCGCTGTTGGCGATGGGGCCGGCGAACTGGGTGGACGTCGTCATCGGGATGTTCTTCGCCGAGCCGGTGCTGGCGGTCGTGCTGGCGGCGGTGCTCTCGTACATCGGCTACGCCTACCGGGCCGCGCACGGCGGCGCCGCCCGGCACCAGGGGCGCGCGCTGGCGGAGACGACGGCCCGGGCGGCGATCGTACCGGGGGCGCTCGGGGTCGTGGTCGGGGCGTTCAACGGGCTGTGGTGGGGCGTGGCGGCGGGCGTCCTGGGCTACCTGCTGCGGCTCGGTGTGGTGGCCGAGTACCGGACGGGCGCGCGTTCGGCCGTCACCGGGCACCGTACCGGGCGGGCGGCCGCGACCTTTCGGGATCGGGCCGTCGAGGCCGTCCGGGTCGCGGCGCTGGTTCTCTCCGTGGCGGTGCTTCCGGTGTTCTCGGTGGTCGCCGCCCTCGACGGCCGGTCCTGGACGAGCGTGTTGCTGTGCGACGTCGACACCGGCTCCGGCCCACGGCGCGCCCGGCTGGTCGAGCTGGACCGACAGGCCCCGGGCGTCGTCGGGTGGGACGTCCCGGCCCACGAGGTGGTCAGCGGCACCAACTGCGCCGCCGATCCGTACGACGTCCTGCGCGCCCCCTGGTGGCGACGGTAGGACCGCAGACAGGGCGCACCCGTCGCCGGCGGTCTCGGCGGTCGCGGTGGCGCCCGGTCGGCGCGGCGGTCGGCGGGCTCAGTAGATCGGGCTCAGTACGGGCTCAGTAGATGAGATAGCCCGGGCGGTGCCCTTCGTCGTCGATCTCCCCGGTGGCCTGGGTCCGCAGTTTGTGGGCCAGTTCCTCCAGGGCACGGGAGGCCGCGACCTCCTCGCCGATCCTGGCGAGCGGGCGGTCGTCGGCGCTCTTCGTGGATTCGCCGCGCGCGCTCAGGCCGGGCGCCCTGGCGCCGGTCAGCCTGGCCTCGCACGCGGTGTGCACGCCGTCTTCCTCGAAGCTCAGCTCCACGTCCCACTGGTTGTGCATGCCACACCTCCTGGCGCCGGCCCCCGTCGCGCCTGTCGGGGCCGGCACGGGACGGTGCCCCGTGGCGGCCGCTCACACCAGCGTGCGCCTGCCCCGCCGGTGGCGGCAAGCGCTGCCGGAGCCGCCCGGTATCCGCCGCGCCGCGCGCGTGTCGTGCGACCGGCCCGGGCAGCGGCCCGGCGGTAGGCTGACGGGAGCGGCCGCGACGCCCGACCCATCTCCCGGACTCGTCGGCGCGGCGCGGGCAGCGACAACCTGGTGGTCCCTCCGTGGCGGTCTTCCTCCTCGCTCTCAGTGCGGCCTGCTTCCTGGGGCTCGGCTTCGTCCTCCAGCAGCACGCGGCGCAGCAAGCCCCGCGTTCCGATCTGCTGCGCTGGCGGCTGCTGCTGGACCTGATGCGGATGCCGCAGTGGCTGCTCGGTACCGGGTTCATGGTCAGCGGGCTGATCCTGTCGGCGCTGGCGCTCAACCAGGGAGAGGTGTCGCTGGTCGAGCCGTTGCTGGCCACCAATCTGATCTTCGCCATGGCACTGGCTCGGGTGCTGACCCGTCAGACCCTGGGCCGCTCCGGCTGGGCCGGGGTGCTGCTGCTGGCCCTCGGGGTGACGGCCTTCATCGTGGCCGGGCAGCCGACCGGGGGCGGGCCGACCGCCGGGGAGCTGCGGCACTGGCTGGTGGTGGGCACGGTGGTCGGGCTGGTCGTACTGCTGGTCTCGTTGGCGCGGCGGCTGCCGCTGTTCGAGGAGGCGACCCTGCTGGCGCTCGCCGCCGGACTGCTCTACGGCCTCCAGGACGCGCTGACCCGGACCACCACCCAGCGTCTCGACCACGAGGGCCTGGCCGCGGTGCTGCGCAGCTGGCAGCCGTACGCGGTGGTGGTGGCGGGGGTGGTCGGGCTGCTGCTGGTGCAGAGCGCCTTCGAGGCCGCGCCGCTGCGGATGTCCCTGCCGGCGCTGACCGCCGCCCAGCCGCTGTCCGGGATCGCCTGCGCGGTGGGTTTCCTCGGCGACCGGTTGCGGGTGACCCCGGCGGCGTTGGCCTGGCAGTCGGTCGGGCTGTTGGCGATCGTGATCGGGGTGATCGTGATCGGCCGCCATCCGGCGATGCCCGGGACCGTCCGCGACACCCTGGAGAGCATCGGGGCGCCACCGGAGGAGGGGCCGGAGGACCGGGCGGCGGAGGAGACGACGGAGGAGCCGCGGGAGGAGCCGGCCGAGAAGTCGCAAGGTGAGTCCGGCGGGGGCGGATCCGGGGACGGCAGGTGCGGGGACGGCAGGTCCGGGGACGAGCCGGAGGGCGGGTCCGCGCGGGGCGAGCGCCCCGGGAGCACCGGCTAGGCCGCGATGTGCTGGAGCGCGCGGGCGGACGCCGTGGCCGGTGGGCTGGTCGCGGCAGCGGGGGTGGCCTGCTTGGTCCGTGCCCACCGGGCCGGTCGGCCCGAGCGGCTGCCGCTCGCCGCGCTCCCCCTGGTGCTGGGCGCGCACCAGCTGATCGAGGCACTCGTCTGGCTCGGTACGGACGGCGGACTGCCGGACGGCCTCGCCGGGGCGGCCCGCACCGCCTGGGCCGTGATCGCCCTGCCACTGCTGCCCGTGTTCGTCCCCGCCGCTGTGTGGTGCGCGGCCGACGGACCGCGCCGGCGGGTGCTCGCCGCACTCGCCCTGCTCGGTGCGGCGGTCGCCGCTCCGCTGGCGGTCACCGTCGGCTACCGTCCGGTGACGGCCACCGCGCACGGCCGCACCCTCGGCTACGCGGTCGGTGTCCCGTACCCGGCCCTCCTGCTGACCGGCTATCTCCTCGCCACCCTGGGCTCCCTCCTGCTGAGCGGCGACCGGCTGCTCCGCCACCTCGGTCTCCTCACCGGCGTGGGCGCCGCCGTCTGTGCCCTGCTCTGGCACCTCGCCTTCATCTCGACCTGGTGCGCCCTCGCCGCCCTGGTCAGCCTGCTTCTGCTGCCGTGGGCGGGCCGCAGGCCGATGAGCGAGACCGCCCGCGCCACCGGGCGGAACCGCTAGGCAGTCCGGAGGAGCGGCCGGCGTTCAGCGGGCCGGCTCCGGCTCGACGGCCGCACGGCCCTCGTGCCCCCGGAGGCGGTCCATCTCGCGCCACTCGGGCCGGAAGCCGGCCAGGGTCGTGGTCAGGAAGTAGACGGCACCGGCCACGAGCAGGGTGGGTATCAGACCGACCATCGCGACCGAGGCACCCGCGGCCAGGCCTCCGAGCGGGATGCCGGCCCAGGCGAGGGAGCCGGTGAGGGCCTGCACACGGCCGAGCAGGTGGCGGGGCACCCGCTCGAAGAGCACCGCGCCGAGGATCGGGTTGAGGAACCCGGAGCCGAAGCCGCCGATCACGAGGACCGTGAGGACCAGCCACATCGGCGCGCCGAGGGCGAGCACCAGGAAGCGCGGCGCACCGCACAGCAGGAAGCCGGTGAAGAAGACGGTGCGGCGGGGCAGCCGGGAGGCGACGGCCGCGGCTATCAGGCTGCCGACGACCGCCGTGGCACCCGTGACGGCCCCGATCAGACCGATGGCCGCCGGCCCGTTGCCCGACTCCCGTGCCCAGACCGGGACGAGCACGGTGACGAACCCGGCATCGATCAGGTTGGTGATGCCGATCATGACCGTCACGACGAGCAGCAGCGGCTCCGAGCGCAGGAAGGTGAAGCCCTCGCGGAACATCCGCCAGTAGCCGGCGGGCTGCTCGTCGTCGGCCGGACCAGCGGCCGGACCAGCGGCCGGACCAGCGGCCGGCTCGGTGGCCGGGCCGACGGCCGCGGCGGGCACCGCGGGACGCCCCATGCCGCGCGGCAGCGCGAGCGCGATGATCAGCGACCCGAGCGCGAAGGTGCCCGCGTTGATCGCCAGACCGGCCAGCGGGCCCATCAGGGCGACGAGTCCGCCCCCGGCCGCCGGGCCGATCGTGGAGGCCAGCCGCTCGATGACGCCGGACAGTCCGGTGGCGCGCTCCATCGGCACTCGCGCGCGGTCGGCCGCTTCCGGGACCATGACGGACTTGGCCAAGTCCCCCGGGCCGCGCATCGCCCCGATCACCGCGACCATCACCAGCAGCACCCAGAACGGGAGCAGCCCCCGCGCGTGCAGCAGCGGGACCAGCCCGGCCGCGGTGGCGCTGACCGCGTCCGTCGTCCAGGACACCACGCGCGGCCCGAGCCGGTCGACCAGCGGCCCGGTCAGTGCCTTGACCAGCACGTACGGCGCCATCTCGGCGAAGGCGACCAGGCCCGTCATGGTGGCGCTGCCGGTGGTCGCCAGGACGAACCAGGGCAGGGCGATGGCCGAGACACGGGTGCCCGTCACCGAGACCGCGGACGCGGCCAGCACCCCGACCAGTGGCCGGTAGCTGCGCCCGGGCCCGTCGGCGGCGGCTCCCGTGGTGGTGGCCGTGGTGGTGCTCATGGTGGTTGTGGCGGTTGTGGTGCTGGTCATGTCGTCCCCCTGTCGTCGGTGTCGTCGCGCACGTCCGGCAGGACGTGGACGACGACGGATACCTGCTCCGATCCCTCCGGGACCGGCCCCTCGGCGCCCACCCAGCGGTAGCGCCTGATCACCTCGCTCAGCTCACCGGACAGCCGCTCGGCCTCGGCGGGCGTCAGCTGGAGCGCCAAGTCGCTCAGGTTCACCGCCTTGCGCCAGTCCCGCGGCATCGTCTCGAAGGCGTCCAGCGTGCGCTGGGCCGCCAGGGTGTGCGCGGCCAGGACGGACCGCAGGTAGCCGGCGGCGTCGCCCAGCTCCTCGTCCGGCACGTCGTCGACGCTCCAGACCGTGAGGCGGTGGGCCGAACGCCACCAGCGCTCACGGGCGTTGCCGCGCCCCTCGTCCTCCTCGACGAAGCCCGCGGCGGCGAGCTGACGCAGGTGGTAGCTGGTCGCGCCGGAGTTGATCCCCAGCTCCGCGGCGAGCCGCGTGGCGGTGGAGGGGCCGTACTTGCGCAGCAGCCCCACCACCCGCAGGCGCACCGGGTGCGCCATCGCCCGCATGGTCTCGGCGGTGAGGGCGACGGCCCGCTGGTCCTCGCTGTGCTTCCAGCCCTGCTCTTCGGTCATGGCAGGAGACTAGAACCGCAAAGGGTTCTTTGCAAAGGGTTTTTTGCGAAGAGTTCTTTGCGGTTCCCCGGGAGGCCCCCGTCCCGGTCGCCCCGCCGGACGGCGGGTGCCCGGTCGGCCGCTCGGCGGGGGGCTCCCGGGCGGAGCGCGGACCGGAGCGGGATTGTCACCCGGGCGGCCGAGGCGCAGGCTGGCAGGAAGGGCCCGGAAGCCGGCCCGCCGCGGTCGGCCGCGGATTCGGTGACGGCCGCCGCGGAGCACGAGGGGCAGGGCGATGGCACGCGGGAGGCTCTGGGGCTACGTGGCGTCGGGGGCCCGGGCGCTCAGCGCGTTCGGCGGCACCGTCGGCGCGGTGGGCACCGGGCGCAGGGGCCGGTACGGCCGGACGGGCGGGTCGGCGGTCGCGGCCGAGGAGGGGCCGGACCCGTCCTCGCGCGGCGCGATGGCCGCGCCCAGGGCGCTCACCGGCCCGGAGCTGGAGCGGCTGCGGTGGACCGGCCGGCAGGACGGCTGCGAGCCGATGGCCCGGCACGTCCAGGTGGCCGAGGTGGTCCGCCGGGTGGTGCGCGGCGGCGGCCGGGCGGCGGCCGTCACCCTCCGGGTGGCGCCCGGGCTCCCGGTGGTGGCCGGGGACGCCCGGCGGCTGGAGGCCGCCG